>NZ_CP032568.1:7881917-7931441 GCF_003626895.1 Nocardia yunnanensis
AGTGTGTCGATATATCAACCGCGAGAAAAGACTTGGCTTTCCCCATACGCGGGAGAGGTTGTCAGTGTTCCACCCATGAGCGTCCGCAGTTCCACATGTGGGAACTAAACGGTCTCTGACGCATTCTCATTCGACTGTTCGAAGAGCGTTGCGTAGATGTGCTCCTTAGAAAGGAGGTGATCCAGCCGCACCTTCCGGTACGGCTACCTTGTTACGACTTCGTCCCAATCGCCAATCCCACCTTCGACGGCTCCCTCCCACAAGGGGTTAGGCCACCGGCTTCGGGTGTTACCGACTTTCATGACGTGACGGGCGGTGTGTACAAGGCCCGGGAACGTATTCACCGCAGCGTTGCTGATCTGCGATTACTAGCGACTCCAACTTCACGGGGTCGAGTTGCAGACCCCGATCCGAACTGAGACCGGCTTTAAGGGATTCGCTCCACCTCACGGTATCGCAGCCCTCTGTACCGGCCATTGTAGCATGTGTGAAGCCCTGGACATAAGGGGCATGATGACTTGACGTCGTCCCCACCTTCCTCCGAGTTGACCCCGGCAGTCTCTCACGAGTCCCCGCCATTACGCGCTGGCAACATAAGATAAGGGTTGCGCTCGTTGCGGGACTTAACCCAACATCTCACGACACGAGCTGACGACAGCCATGCACCACCTGTACACCGACCACAAGGGGGGCTGCATCTCTGCAGCTTTCCGGTGTATGTCAAACCCAGGTAAGGTTCTTCGCGTTGCATCGAATTAATCCACATGCTCCGCCGCTTGTGCGGGCCCCCGTCAATTCCTTTGAGTTTTAGCCTTGCGGCCGTACTCCCCAGGCGGGGTACTTAATGCGTTAGCTACGGCACGGATCCCGTGGAAGGAAACCCACACCTAGTACCCACCGTTTACGGCGTGGACTACCAGGGTATCTAATCCTGTTCGCTACCCACGCTTTCGCTTCTCAGCGTCAGTTACTTCCCAGAGACCCGCCTTCGCCACCGGTGTTCCTCCTGATATCTGCGCATTTCACCGCTACACCAGGAATTCCAGTCTCCCCTGAAGTACTCTAGTCTGCCCGTATCGACTGCAGGCCCGCGGTTGAGCCGCGAGGTTTCACAATCGACGTGACAGACCGCCTACAAGCTCTTTACGCCCAGTAATTCCGGACAACGCTCGCACCCTACGTATTACCGCGGCTGCTGGCACGTAGTTAGCCGGTGCTTCTTCTACAGGTACCGTCACTTGCGCTTCGTCCCTGTCGAAAGAGGTTTACAACCCGAAGGCCGTCATCCCTCACGCGGCGTCGCTGCATCAGGCTTTCGCCCATTGTGCAATATTCCCCACTGCTGCCTCCCGTAGGAGTCTGGGCCGTGTCTCAGTCCCAGTGTGGCCGGTCGCCCTCTCAGGCCGGCTACCCGTCGTCGCCTTGGTGAGCCGTTACCTCACCAACAAGCTGATAGGCCGCGGGCCCATCTCGCACCAGTAAACCTTTCCAACAACCCCCATGCGAAGGCTGCTCATATCCGGTATTAGACCCAGTTTCCCAGGCTTATCCCAGAGTGCGAGGCAGATCACCCACGTGTTACTCACCCGTTCGCCGCTCGTGTACCCCGAAGGGCCTTACCGCTCGACTTGCATGTGTTAAGCACGCCGCCAGCGTTCGTCCTGAGCCAGGATCAAACTCTCCGTTGAAGACTCTCAAGCCCTTGGTACTCAGCGGTTTTGGTCGACAGCTGATCTACCAGGGGCTTCACCATTCACGGAGCCGACACGCCACACCAATCACCCACTACCACAACGGATCTCACTGGAGATGAAAAGGGCTCAGTGAAGGTGATTTTCCATGGATGCGTTGACTTTTCTGCGCGGCGACCACGAAAGCGTGCTCGGCATACTGGAATCCCTCGAACGCGGCGGCGGCTGGGGCGGCCGGCAGCAGGGCGCCTACGCCGATCTGGTGACCAGTCTCATCATCGCCGAATCGCAGCACGAGGCGATCGAGGAGCAGTACTTCTGGCCGGAGGTGCGCCGTAGCGTGCCCGGCGGCGACAAGCTCGCGGATCTGGCCATCGAACAGGAGGATTCGGCCAAGAAGCTGCTCGACCAGCTCGAACACCAGTCCGCGGGCACCGACCTGTACGACGCGCTACTGGCGCAGATCATTCCGGCCGCTCGCGCCCATATCGCCTTCGAACAGAACGAGGTGTGGCCGCAACTGGCCGCCTCGGTGCCGCCGGAGGTGCTCGAGGAACTCGGCGACAAGATGGCCAAGGCCAAGAAGCTCGCCCCGACCCGCCCGCACCCGCAAACCCCGTCGACGCCCGGGGCTTTGAAGACGACGGGCATGTTCGCCGCCGTCGTCGACCGCATCCGGGACGCGGCCACCGGCCGGGCCCGGCACAAGCCGCCGACCCCGCCCGCACCCTGAGTTCGATCCGGCCGGTGGATCGGCCGGGAGTGGGTAAGCGGACGGCATGGAGCAGAGCCGAGCGGAAGGGGAGTAGCGGTGCAGATCGTGGACAAGGCCCTGGAGGAAGTCACCGGGCTGGTGGGCAAGGTGGTCGGCAAGGCGCCGATCTCGGACAACGGGCAGACCCTCACCGTCGCCGCACCGCCGGACCGGGTGGCCGAATTCTGGCGGGACCCGCACAACCTGAGCCGGGTGCTCGGTGACTTCGGCGCGGTCAGCGTGACCGGACCGGACCGGTATCGGTGGACGCTGAACGCGCCGGGCGGACAGACCCTGACCTGGGAATCGACCCTCGAGGACACCGCGCACGGCCTGCGCTTCCGCGGCGTGCCCCAGGGCGACGGCGCCGCGGGCGCCAGCTGGATCCGCGTGGACTTCGGCACCGCGCCCCAGCAGCTGGGCACCGAGGTGCGCCTGCACGCCAGGCTGCCGTTGCCCGGATTGCTCACCGGCGCAGCCGCTTTCACCGTCCTGTACCGGGCGCGGGCGCTGCTGCAGACCGGTGAACTGCCCACCCTGCACCACAATCCGAGTGCTCGCACCGGTGACCGCTGACTACGAGAGGAACGACCATGCGCGCGCTCTGCTGGAACGGCGTCAACGATCTCCGCGTCGAGACCGTGGACGATCCACAACTGGTCAACCCGCACGATGTGATCGTGCGGGTCGGCCTGACCACCACCTGCGGGTCGGATCTGCACTTCATCGATGGATATCTGCCCGGCATGCGCGCCGGTGACGTGATCGGGCACGAGTTCATGGGCGAGATCGTGGAGACCGGCACGGCGGTGACCGCCCGTAGAACCGGTGAGCGCGTGGTGGTTCCGTCGTTCATCGGCTGCGGCAGCTGCTGGTACTGCGACCACGACCTGTACTCGCTGTGCGACACCACCAACCCGAATGCCGAACTGCAGCAACCGGTTCTGGGTTATCCGAGCGGCGGCATCTACGGCTACACCCATCCGTTCGGCGGCTACCAGGGCTCGCACGCCCAATACATTCGCGTGCCCTTCGGCGACGTCAACTGCTTCCCCATCCCCGACGGCGTCACCGACGAGCAGGCCGTGTTCCTGTCCGACGCGGTGCCCACCGGGCTCATGGGCGCGGACCTCTGCGATATCGCCCCGGGCGACACGGTCGCGGTGTGGGGCAGCGGTGGGGTAGGCCTGATGGCCGGGCATACCGCCCGGCTGCTGGGCGCGGAACGCGTCATCATGATCGACCGCTACGGTGATCGACTCGACTTGGCGCACAAGCAGTTCGGCGCCGACATCGTCGACTACACCGAGGTCGACAGCGTGCAGGAGACCCTGCGCGAGCTCACCGGCGGCCGCGGCCCCGACGCCTGCATCGACGCGGTCGGCATGGAAGGTCACGGCACCGGGCTGCAACAGGCCTACGATCGCGTCAAACAGCTGCTGCGGCTCGAGACCGACCGGGCCACCGCGCTGCGCGAGGCGATCCTGGCCTGCCGCAAGGGCGGTGTGGTGTCGGTGCTGGGAATCTACGGTCTCACCGACAAATTCCCGATGGGTGTGCTCACCAACAAGGGCATCACCCTGCGCACCTCCCAGCAGCACGGCCAGCGCTACGTCCCGCGCATGCTCGACTACATCCAGCAGGGGGATCTGGACCCGTCCTACCTGATCACCCACGACCTGCCGCTGGAAGACGCCGCCCGCGGCTACGACCTGTTCAAGAACAAGAGCGACGGTTGCCTGCGGGCGGTCTTCCGACCGTGACAGCGGTTCAGGCGGCGCGGCGGTCGGGTTCGCTGCGGTAGCGGGAGCGGTCGCCGTCGATGCGGAGCGCCTTCCACAGCCGGCGGGTGACCGGGTTCATCAGGCCCAATTCGTCGGCGAGGGAACGCATGTCGCCGAAATACCCCGAGAGGGTCTTCGCGCCCTGCGGGGAGCGCCAGAACGCTTCCTTGATCACCTCGCGCGGGATGTCGAAGCGGCGGGCGAATTCCGGTGGGGGAGCCATGATCTCACCGGCCAGCCACCGCATGGCGAGCGGGAACGCGATGCCGCAGACCTGGCGGTAGACGAAGTTCATCGCCGGAATGTGCTCTTTGAGGAACTCGTTGGCGAAGGAGATGTGGCGGGCCTCCTCGGCGATGTGAATCTCCATGCAGCGCACCACCGCCGGCGGCAGCTGCGCGCCATTGCGGATGACCGCCTTCTGGTAGTGGTCGATCGGCTCCTCGCCGCCGAGGATGCCGATGAACAGGATCGCCCACGCGTAGCCGCCGGCCACGCCGATGAACGGGGACAGCGCCCGGAACACCGGTCGCATCCCCGGCACGTCCACGCCGATGCGGTTCACCAGCTCCTGGAACATCTGAATGTGGTTGCACTCCTCGGTCATCTCGTGGAGGCAGTAGCGGAACTCCGGCGACCCGTTGGGCAGCTTCATGATGTACTGCATCATCCCGCGGATGAGGACGCTCTCGAAGGCGGCGCCGACCTTGATGGCATTGGCGATACGCCATTTCCCGATCTCGATCTGCCGCTCCAGCGGCAGCTCCCGATACCATCGGGTCGCGCCCAGCGGATCGATCTCCGGGGCCAGCACCCAGCGCACGTCGTGCGGGTCGACCGCGAATTCCGGTGCGTCCCAGGCGATATCCAGATAGGGATCGAACCGGCGCTCCACCGATCCCTCCGACAGCGTGTGCAGCACGTCCGCGTAGTCCCGTGCCGCCGAACCGGTGCCCGACATCGTCGTCAGAGCCATGATTGCCTCCTCGTCTGTGCGCCGCCCCGCCCAGGAGGCCCGTCGAGCGAGCCCGCTCCTGTGCGGTGCGACACACTCCAAGGTAAGTGCTAACTACGGTTACATACAACCCCAAAAGGGGGTGTGTTTCGAAGATCGACCGCGCTGAATTCCCTCACGACGGGCCGTCCTACCTATAGGCGACACGAAACTCGGCGTCCCGAAAGGCGAAAGGAAGCCCGTCATGTCCGTTCAGCAGCGACTCCAGCGAGCCCGCCACCTGCATCGGAAACTCGTGCAGGCGCATCGAGACCAGTCCGGCGATCGTGTGGTCCAGCACCATCGGCGCGTGGTTCAGGAGGCGTGGCGGGGCGCACGCTGACCGTGCGCAGCCGGGCCGGTGAAGGTCCAGGTGACCATCGCCATGGTGGCGGGCATGATGAGCGCGCTGCCCACCCGCATTACCGCCCGGGCGGCGATGAGCTGACCGGGGTCCCCGGCGTAGGCGGCCCAGATCGACGCGGCCGCGAAGATCAGCAACCCGGCGGCCAGCACGCCGCGATGCCCGAACCGGTCCTCGAGCGCGCCGGCGGTGAACATGAGAGCGGCGAAGACCAGCGTGTAGGACCCCGAAGCCCATTGCAGCTGAGCGGGATTCGCCCCAGCCCGCGCACCGGGTCGGCGAGCGTCTCGAGCGCGGTGGCGGGGATGGTGTTGTCGATCCAGATCAACAGTGACGACAGGAGAAGGACGGCGAGAATGCGGTCTCATCGAGCGCCGCGCCCATCCCACGGACCGGCGCACCCATCAGATCTTCGTCACCGCGCAGGGGCGGGCGGTGTACAAGCGTGCGCATGCCGCGGTCGGGCGGCGGGAAGCCGAACTGGAGGCGGCCTACACCCCGCAGCAGCGGGCGGTGGTTCGCGAGTGGTTGAGCGGAGTTTCCGCGGCCTGCCACTGATCGCACGCGGAATTCGCGTCGAATGGCAAGTGTGTTTCCACGGCGTGGGAAATGTGGGCGGTAAAGGATCGGCGTGATTCGAACCCTTCGGGGGGAGGCGGGCGGCGACTTACGGTTCCGGGCACCAACTCCCGTGAGGAACGTGCCGATGAGTTTCCTGAGTCAACCCCTATGCGGCGATTGGCTGTTTTTCGGGCTCGTGCCGGGTGGGGTTGTAGGCGATTTTGGTGCGCCAGCAGGCCCAGATGATGCGCATCCAGGCGCGGCCGAGGGTGGTCGATGCGTCCGTGACTACGAACGACTGCCCGAACACCACGAAGCCATGGTCACCTGGTCGATGATCATCCTCATGTCCCGCCGCCTCGCCCGCCAACGGAAATGATCAGTTGGCGGACAGGCACTCAGACCGATGTTGTTGTTGACCGCTGATGGCGCAGGACCGATGATCGCGTTCTTCAGCGGGTCACCGCCGAGGGTAATCAGCTTCCCGACTTGGTCACCGGTTACGGTCTTGACGGTCAGGTCACCGATCGGGGCGCTGTATCCAAGACCGCGCGTGACGGCCTCGTAGGCGTACTTCTTCTGATTGTATGCGTCTTGCGCGACCTTCCCGGTATCGGTGGTGTGGGCGCTGATCTCATCGCGCAGACCGGCGTCGACCAAGCCCTGCAGGCGACCGGCGTCGACAAGATGACCTCGAGCGTGCGCGTCGTTGGGGTCTTGCCCGTAGTTGATCTCCTGCTGCAGGGAGGCTTCGATCGCGGCGGCGTTGAACTTCTGTCCCGCAACGTCGTTGGTGTCCATGAAGGAGAAGATGTTCTTCGAGCCCGTGAAGGTGTTGTTGCCCGAGGGATCGGTCCAGCTTCGGCCGTTGGCATCGGTAACCTTGAAGCCATCGTTGGTTGGATGGGTCGGATTGGTCAGGTCATCGATGTACGGCGTCATGCTGGTCGAAAGTGTTTGGACCAGCTTCGGATTCAGGTCGCCGACGGTCTTGTGATCGGTTTCGGGGATGTCGTACAGGTGCCACTTGTCGTTGCCGCCTGCGATGTGGCTCGGCGCATCGTCGCTGGAGACGAACTCCGCGAACGAGCTCATGATCGTGGCTTGACGATGCGCGTCGACCGAGCCAGGCTCGTTGTTGCCGAACGAGAACAGCTTTGACGCGCCGTCTCCGCCGTCGGTCCACTGATGGGTGAGCACGTCCTTGTAGAACTGCTCGTTGGGTTTTCCGCTGGCGTCGATCACGAGACTTTGGACGGCGGCCTTGTCGTCGCCGACAGCGTTGAACATCCCCTCGGTCAAAGCCGCTCGCGGATCCTGGCCCACCCCGTCAACGGTGAAGCTGGTCAGCTTGTTTTCTGGCTTCTGCTCGAGGCTGACCTGCGCGTCGAGGTACTTCGCACCCACGTTGAGGACCTGCTTGTCCAGGTCGCTGCCCGCGCGGTAACGGGGATCGGATCCACCAGCGATCTTCGCGATGATCTGGTTGTCCTTGACGCCGTTGAGTTTGACCTCTCCGGTGGTCACGTTGGATAGACCGCCGGCGGTGTTCCAGCCGAAGTCGACCAGATCCGGCCTGGTCAGCGACTGCTCGATCTTCTTCGGCAGCAGGTTCTGGCCGCCATGGTCGGGGATGCTCGGGTCGCCCTTGATCGCCGTAGTGACGGTTGGCGTCGAGACCAGCTGGAGTGAATTCTCAAGGGCCTTTTGAGCATTCGGAGGAAGCTTGTCCAGGATCGCTTGGATCTCCGCGGGGCTCTTATCGTCCAGCGATCGGGATAGTTGGTTGAGGTAGTCCATCTGCGATACCGGGATGTTCACGGTGTCGCCATTGTGCAGAGCGGTGAGCTGATCGTCGGTCAGAGTGCCGGCGTCGATGAGGCGCTGGAGCTCCGCATCGGTCATATGCGAAGGATCGGTGACCAGGTGCTTGCCGTCGTTCTTCCCCTGTTCACCACCGAGCGAGGCTCCGGAGGTGAATGCCACCGACAGGGAGCTGCGGGTGAGCTGAAGCGCGTCGTAGACGGCCAGGTCGGCCGCCACGACCGCGTTGTAGGCCGCGGTCAGGTCCTTGTTCATTTGGGCCAGTGCATGCACGTCCCCCGAGCCGATCACCGCCAGCATCGGGGTCACCGACCAGCCCTTGTTGTGGCATTCGTCCAGCAGTCCGCGGGCCTTACGCAATGGTTCGCTGATCAGCGACGCGCCGGTGCGGGCTTGCGCTGCCATGCCATTGAGCTTGTCGACCAGCGCTTGGACGGTCTTCAGGTCTCCCGACGCCCGGTTGTGGGCGGCGTCGGCGGCCTGGCCCTCCCAGTACTGGCCATTCACCTTGGAGACGTCGTCGACGTACTTCTGGTAGACGCCTTCGAGACCGGTGCCGATCTGTTCCCACTCGGCGGCGTACTGCTCCAGGATTTGCGGGTTGACCTTGCGCAACCAGGCGAGAAGCATGACCTATTTCCCCGACCCCACTGTCCAGTCGCCGGTCGCGCCGTTGTACGCCTGGACGAACTTGTCGTAGTTGCTGTCGTCCATGTTCTTGAACTGGGTCGCGCATTCGGTCATGACCGTGCCGGTCTCATCCAATCGCTGCTTGGCGGTAGCGACCAGCGCGCCGTACACGAGCTCCTCGGTGATCGAGCCCGCACCGACCTCGGACTGCAGCTTCAGCCCCTGAGCGTTCGGGTCCGGCGCGTCCTTCGGCTTGATACTGGCGACTTCCTGCGCGAGCCCGTGCAGCGTCGTCGCCAACTTGCCAAGGGTCTCAAGATCGACCGCGAGACTCATTACAACCCCCAAACCCTATGCCTGCGAACAGAACTCTGGCGATGCCCTGGAGGCACCCCACATCCGTCGAAGACCCGTCCAGTCTGTGCTTGCGCAAACTATATAGCAGCCGTCAGGCTGAACCCCCTACACGATCGTGACCGCAACACCGGCAGGGGGATTCATGAGCGACACCAGCCATCCACTGATCAGCGGCGCAATGAACCTCTCCGCTGAGGATGCCGAACTGTTCGAGATAGCCCTGAGAACCTACATTTCCACTGCCACGGCATCCGACGGATCGATCTCCGTCCAAGTCAGCGCCGATGGGACCGTTCATCGGTGGCAGGTGACGGAGACCGCGCGCCGCATCGATGCTGACCAACTCGTGGGCACCGTGATCGAATTGATCGGGCGCGCACGCAACGAGGCTCGCGACAAGGTTCACGTGGGTTTCGGTCTACGAGTGCCGGACGAAATCCCAACAAGTGTCGGCATCATCGAGGACAAATCTCCCTCCACAGCCGCAGCCTCGCCGACCGTCACAACCGATGACAACGATTGGGATGACGACGAGGACTACTACCATCGCGGCAAGTCACGCATTCGCGCTGACTGATAATCCGGGCGGTCGACCTCAAGGAACCGTCGCGCCGCTGACATCACAACCAGCTCAGGGGCCGATCATCGGCATCGCCGCTATCGCGGACTTCAGCGAGGTGATCACCGGCGCGCCAGCCACACCACTTACCGCGATCGCTGGGACAGCAGCGATTGCCGACCCGGCCAGCATTCCAATCTAACCATCTATCCCAGCACCAGGAAGGGCACCTGCGCCCACCGTCGGGCAGAAGGGTGCTCCACGTTCCTCATGCCCTCGCACAAGCTGCCCGTCTCGTTGCCAATTGGCTGATCGGGGCGGCACTTCAGCACGAATCATGGTGCGCTGAACTATAATTCGTGTCGAGTTTCACATTCTCGATCGGGGAGGGGACGCGCGTTGTCGCGGATCGATGCACCACCGGCTTTGGTCGACCGTATTGATGAGATGTCCTTGTTGGTGGGTTGCGTCGATCGTGCCGTGCGGGCGGGCGAGGGCGCGGTAGTGGTGCTGCGGGGCGAGGCCGGCGTCGGTAAGAGCACGCTGCTGACGACCTTCATCGAGCGCGCTGTCGAACAGCACGCGGGGACGGGGCTGTTGGCCGGATACGGGCAGGCGATGTTGAACTCGCTGGCCTCGGACTCGTTTCAACCCGTGCGGGAGTGTCTACGGTCGTTAACGGCCTCTGCGCAGCGATCGGGCTCGCGATCGGCTTTGGAGCGGATGGTGCTGTCATTCCGCACGAACGCCCCCGACTGGATCGAGTCGGTGCCGGTGGTCGGCCAGTTGCTCGCGGCCGGGGTACGCACGGGGCAGACATTCATGGAGTCCGGCCGGGACGCACTGGAAATGGACAGCCGGATGGATCAACTAGTGCCGTGTCAGGCAACGTTCGTTAGGTAATCGGGTCGGCGGATCTTGGATCCGACGGCGAAGTCTCGGACGGGGCCGGCGTGTTGGTTGCGCCAGCGGACGTAGGTGCCGATCGCGTCGTCCTCCGAAGATCCTCGACCTACCCGACACCGTCTGGATCAACCCACCGACCCACAACCCCACCACCAGCGAGGAGCCCTCCACCACAGCCGCTTAACACCGACTGGTCTCATACGGCTTGAAAAATTCCGGATCGACCCAGGACGCATGGGCGACATCTATTCGGTGCTCACCGCGACGGTAGGTGCGGCGGGTATCGCGCCAGCCCTGATCAAGTCGTTGACGACCTGGCTGACAATGTTCCGGTCCGATATCAACCTCACGATCGAACGAAACGGCACGAAGCTCGACATCGACGCGAAGCGAGTGAAGTCGGCCGAGGTGCTGCGCGAACTGCGCGAACTGCTGGAGGAGCCGGACTCGCGGCAATGATGTCATTAGCGTTGAGCCTCAACGGTTCTCGCGCTCCTTGTCGAGATGATTGGGAGATCACCAGTGAGCCTTTTTCATCCTCGTGCGGCGTGAATCTCGTGGTCCTGCAGAACGTGGATGGCCTTGGCCAGTGATCCGGCTCTGTGCGGGCAGCGCGCAGTTTCTGCAGCACCTTCCAGCTCTTCAGCTGCGCGTTCGCGCGCTCGCCGCGGCCTCGTAGTTGCGCATGCGCGCGGTTGGCGACCTTCTGCGATTCGGGCTTGCTGCGGCCCTTGTACGGAGTGAGCAGACCATCGACGCCTTGATAACCCTTGTCCGCCAACACGATCAGCCCGCACCGGGTGAGCTCGCGCACGATCTGCCAGATCCAGGCGGCCTTGCTGTCGTGCACGCTGCCGGGCAACGCGCCCGACACCCACACGATGTCCCCGTCGGGCGTGGCGATGACCTGCACGTTCATCCCGTGACGGCGATGCTTACCCGAGTAGTAGGGCCGGTCGGCGGCCACCCGATCGATCGAGATCAGCGTGCCGTCCAGGACCAGGTACGCATACCCATCTGCTTTCGCCTGCCGCAGTGCCGACCGCAGCTTCGGTGCCCGAGCCGCCAGCAACTCGATGGTCTCGGTGACGTAGCGCCACGCGGTCGTGGTCGAGATGTCGAACCCGGCACCGAGATCAGCGTAGGTCTCGGCTTTGCGCAGGTGGGCCAACACGAGCAGGGCTTGACGGCTCGGATCGAGCTTGCGCCAGGCCGAACCGATCGCGCGACGATGCCGGCGAATCATGCCGGCGACGAATCCGAGGGTCCGACGTGACAACGGCAGCATGGAACGGTAGAACAACACGGAAGCCCCTGGTCGTACGGTGATCTCAGCAATCCCGATCTACCAGGGGCTTCGCCTATCGGCCACTCGACACGCCACACCAAACACCAACTGCCACAACATCATCCATCACGGATGAAAAAGGCTCAGTGGGTCAGGAAGCGTCGGTGTCGGGTGAGTTGGTGAAGGTGGTTTTCCGGCTGCCGCAGGATGAGGACGGATGGCCTCCTGCCGGGACCGAGAGCATGTGGGCGAACCGGCGCGACGGTGATTGCGTTGAGCTGAACAACATCCCGTTCTTCGCTCGCGGGTTCTCCTCGGGGGATGTTGTGCGGGTCGCCGCTGACGACGAGGGTGTGTTGTGGGTCGAGGAGGCCGTGAAATGGTCCGGCAACTGCACGATTCGCATCGTTCCGATCGGTGGCGGTGGTGAGGTTGCGGCGAGACAGGCGGTGTTGGATGCGTTCGCGCCGTTGGGGGTTGAAGGCGAGGGTCTGGCCCGGTTCAATCTGGTCGCCCTGCATGTGCCGGCCGGCGCCGACCTTCACGCGGTGAAACGGCTGGTGATTCTGGGCGAAGAGGACGGTCGGTGGCATTACGAGGAAGGTTGCATCACCGACGAGTGGCGTGCAGCGACTGGGCGATAGTGCAGGTGAACAACCTGATCGTGTAGCGGTTGCAGCGGCTCGAGCCGGGGCAAATCATTGCGGCACTGTCGCTGTGGTGGCGCACGGCTTATGGTCGGAGTGGGGACCCGGTCGGTGTGGAGGCGCGATGGTGTCGTGGCGCGAGGAGCTCTCCCGGCGCGAAGCCGCAGCTGGTGATCAGGTGGCGCAGCTTCGGGAGCAGATCGCGAAGTTGACCGAGGAGTTGACCGAGGCCGAGCAACTGCTATCGCGGTTGACGATCACGCGGGAAACGATGGCTGAAATCCTCACCGAGGCCGACGAATCGACGGGGTCCGATGGCCCTGACGACCCTGCCGAGAATACGAATTCCGAACAGTCACAGATGGTTTCAGGTTCCCGTTCGCCGGTCGGACTGATGCTGGTGCCGCAGCGGGAGCCCGGGATGGACGCAGCGGCGGTGCTGCCGGAGGACTACTGCGACATTCTGGTCGTGTTCGCCGAAGCCGGCCACGGATTGCGGGCCGGGCAGGTGGCCGCCGAGGTGGGCATCGCCACCACCGATCGGTCGAAGGTGGAGGGTTTGCGCTCGAAGTTGAAGCGTTTGGTGGCGCGGGGCTGGCTCGACCAGGAGCCCTCCGGGGTGTTCACGATCACCAATAACGCTGGTGTAGTGGGTGATTGACGGTCTACAACGTGCTCAATCAGCGGTTTCGCCGCTGACGGGCCGGTGACAGCTCCTGTGAGGCGGGACCTGGTGGTAGCAACAGGAATTACCACAAACCATGCACCCACCAGGTTCCACCATGTCGTTCTACTCTGCAAACCCCTGCGTTGGCACCCCACTGCCGGAAACCGGTTGTCCCTGCGCGGCCTGCCGCTTCGGGCACGGCACCATCCATCCGGTGCGGACCCGTCACTACAGTTCCGACACCACCGACGCCCAATGGGCGGTGCTCGCACCGCTGCTGCCGTGGCCGGTCTGGCTCGACGGCGTCGGCGGCCGCCCCGAGGAATACTGTCGCCGCGCCGTGATCGACGCCATCTTCTATCTGGCCGACAACGGCGCCAAGTGGCGCAACCTCCCGTGCGATTTCCTGGCGCACCATTTACGGCCTGTTCTCGCGCTGGTGGTCCGGTGGTGAGATCGTCGCCGTCCACAACGATCTGCGCGACAGACTGCGCGTCGCGGCTGGCCGTGACTTCGATCCGACCGCGGCGATCATCGATTCCCAAACCGTGCGCGCCGCCGAAACCGTCTCCACCGCCACCCGCGGCTGGGACGCGGCGAAGAAGATGAACGGGCGCAAACGGCACATCATCGTCGACACGCTCGGGCTGCTGTTGGTCGTGCACGTCACCGCCGCCAATGTCCAGGACCGCGATGGTGCCCGCGCCGCCCTGACCCGGCTGCGCGAGTTGTTCACCGCGATCATGCTGGTCTGGGCCGACGGCGCCTACAGCGGCCACCTCGTCGCTTGGGCACACCAGAAACTGGCGCTCACTCTCGAGATCGTCCGCCGCACCGAACCGCTGACCAGCTTCGTCGTGCTACCGCGCCGCTGGCTCGTGGAACGCTCACTGGCATGGATCTGCCTGCGCCGCAGATGTATTCGCGACTACGAACGACTTCCCGAACATCACGAAGCCTGGGTGACCTGGTCGATGGTGATGCTCATGTCGCGCCGCCTCGCCCGCACCCAACCACGGAAATGAGCAGTTTGTTCACAGGCACTAAGGCCTGGTCCGCTTTACGAGCTGGAGTTGCTCGTAGGGGCGTAGGGGTTGCATGGGGCGCAGGGACCGGTAGGTGTATCGATCGATGGTGCCGCTGAGTGGATTTCGGATGAGGATCGAGTCATCCTCGGCCTCGGCTTTGGTGAGTTCGGCGGTGAACAGGCGGGTGAAGATCCGCGGTTGTTGAGCGTGGCAGGCGTTGAAGATGTCGTCGAGTCGTTCCTGCGGGACGAGTCCTGGTCCCATGACTCGCAGCATGTGCACCGCGCGCGCAGCGACGGCCTGCCAGTTGACGATGTTGTCTCGGGCAGGTTTGGTCATGATCCACTCAACCACGTTGGTGGGGCGGAATTTTTCAAGCCGTATGAGACCAGTCGGTGTTAAGCGGCTGTGGTGGAGGGCTCCTCGCTGGTGGTGGGGTTGTGGGTCGGTGGGTTGATCCAGACGGTGTCGGGTAGGTCGAGGATCTTCGGGGATCGCTCCCATCACCCGCATCCTCAACGCCTCCTGCTGCCCCGGGGAAAGCCTGCGCATGTCCACCCGAAGATCATCACCCACAACCGAAACATCAAGCAGCGCAACCGATTCGTTTCAGATCAATACCTACCGGCCGTGGTTCGGAACGAATGCTCCACGGCCACGAGTTCGTCCTTCACAGCAGCTTTGAGGCGGCGACTCATCGCTAAGTGCCTGTGAACAAACTGCTCACGTTGGCTCTGTAATGCCCTGATCAGGGGAATCTTTTGGGGCACTGTTGTTGTGGGTGGTCGGCGGCTTATGGTCGGAGCGGGGCAGAGTCGACGTGGAGGCGGTGATGGTGCCCTGGCGCGAAGAGCTGGCCCGGCGCGAGACCGCGGCGGCCGAGCGGGTCGAGGGGCTGCGGCAGCAGATCGCGGAGTTGACCGAGCAGTTGGCCGTCGCTGAACAGGTGTTGTCCCGGCTGGCGATCACGCGGGAAACGATGGCCGAGATCCTCACCGATGCCGAGGAGCCAGCACCGATTGCGAATTCCCGGTCACCGATCGGGGCGATGCTGGTTCCGCAACGAGAGTCCGGGATGGATGCGGCGACGGTGCTGCCGGAGGACTACGGCGAGATCATGGCGGTGCTGGCCGAGGCCGACCACGGATTGCGGGCCGGGCAGGTCGCGGTCGAGCTCGGAATCCCCACGATCGACCGGTCGAAGGTGGAAGGGCTGCGGTCGAAGCTGAAACGTCTGGTCGCGCGCGGCTGGCTGGATCAGGAGCCCGCAGGGGTGTTCACGATCACCAATGGCGCTGTCGTAGTGGGTGATTGACACCATTCCTGCGGAAAATGCAGGAGTTTCCCTCGTGCTCGACGGGGTGGTGGTTCTGCGAGGCGGGACCTGGTGGTGCACTCGGAATTACCACATCCCCTTGGCCCCACAAGGTCCCGCCATGTTGTTCTACTCTGCAAACACCATCACTGGCACGCAGCTCAGCGAAAAGCCTTGCCCCTGTGTGGCATGCAGGTTCGGGCACGGCACCCGCCATCCGGCCCGCGTTCGCCACTACAGCTCCGACACCACCGACGCTCAATGGCAGGTTCTCACCGCGCTCTTGCCGTGGCCTGGCTGGCTCGACGGCCTCGGCGGGCGCCCCGAAGAATACTGTCGTCGCAGCGTGATCGATGCGATCTTCTATCTCGCTGATAACGGTGCCAAGTGGCGTAATCTGCCTGCGGATTTTCCGCCCTGGCGCACAATCTACGGCCTGTTCTCGCGGTGGTGGATCGGCGGTGAGGTCGTCGCGGTCCACAACGACCTGCGCGACGCACTACGCGTCGCCGCCGGCCGCGACTTCGATCCGACCGCGGCGATCATCGACTCCCAGACCTTGCGGGCCGCCGAAACCGTCAGCGCCGCAACCAGAGGCTGGGACGCGGCCAAGAAGATGAACGGACGCAAGCGCCACATTGTCGTCGACAGCCTGGGTCTGCTGCTGGTCTGCTACGTCACCGCCGCCAGCGTCCAGGACCGCGACGGCGCCGCCACCGCCCTGACCCGCCTGCGCGAGTTGTTCCACGCGATCGTCTTGGTCTGGGCCGACGGCGCCTACAGCGGAAGCCTGGCCTGCTGGGCACGCGAGAAGCTCCACCTCACACTGGAAATCGTCCGCCGCCCGGACGCTCAGACCGGCTTCGTCGTGCTTCCGAAGCGCTGGCTGGTGGAGCGCTCGCTGGCCTGGATCTGCTTGCGCCGCAGATGCATTCGCGACTACGAACGGCTCCCCGAACACCATGAAGCCTGGGTCATTTGGTCGATGGTCATGCTGATGTCTCGCCGCCTCGCCCGCACCCAACCGCGGAAATGAGCAGTTTGTTCACAGGCACTAAGTGCCCGTTAGCTAACTGCTCATTTCCGTTGTCTGGCCAGGCGGCGTGACATGAGCAGGATCATGGCCCAGGTGACCATGGCTTCGTGGTGTTCGGGTAGCCGTTCGTAATCACGGACGCATCTGCGGCGCAGGCAGATCCAGGCCAGGGTTCTCTCCACGACCCAGCGTCGGGGAATCACGACGAACCCGGAGACATGGTCGCTGCGTCTGACGATCTGAATGGTCAGGGCCAGAACGGATTTCGCCCAATCGACCAGCACGCCCGCGTAAGCGCCGTCGGCCCAGACGAGGCTGACGGTATCGAAAAGGTCCCGCAGCCGCGCCAGCGCGGGCCGGGCGCCGTCGCGGTCCTGTGTGTTCGCGCCGGTGACCAGCACGACCAGCAGCAACCCCAGGCAGTCGACGATCACGTGCCGCTTGCGCCCGGCGACCTTCTTCCCGGCGTCGAAACCTCGGGTAGCAGCACCGACGGTTTCGGCGGCGCGGATCGATTGCGAGTCGATGACCGCCGCACTCGGATCGAAATCACGTCCGGCAGCATTGCGGCAGGCCTCGCGCAGATCAGCGTGGATCGCGGTGACGTCCCCGCCAGCCCACCAGCGGGTGAACGCGTCGTAGACGGTGTGCCAGGGTGGAAAATCCGCTGGTAGGTTGCGCCATTTGCAGCCGTTGTCGGCGAGATAGAAGATCGCGTCGACGATCTGGCGGCGGCAGTATTCTTCCGGCCGGCCGCCGGCGCCGTCGAGCCAGACCGGCCACGGCATCAACGCGGCCAGGACCGCCCATTGGGCGTCGGAAGTGTCGGAGGTGTAGTGGCGGACGCGGGCCGGACGGCTGGTGCCGTGCCCGAACCGACAGGCCACGCAGGCACACATGTTTTCGCTGACGGGCGTGCCAACGGTGGTGGTTGCAGAGTAGAACGACATGGCGGGATCTCGTGGGGTGCAGGTGGCTTCGACAACCCTTGTGCTACCACCAGATCCCGCCTCGCTGACACCCTGTCACCACCAGACCTGCCGAGAAACTGCTGCTCGAGCGCAGTAGTGGGCGTCAATCACCCGCAACGCCAGCATCATTCGGTGATCGTGAACACCCCCGAGGGCTGCTGGTCCAGCCAGCCCCGCGCCACCAACCGCTTCAACTTCGAGCGCAACGCCTCCACCTTCGACCGTTCAACCGTCGGTATCCCCAGCTCGGCGGCGACCTGCCCGGCCCGCAACCCGTGACCGGCCTCGGCGAGCACCGCCACAATGTCGACGTAGTCCTCCGGCAACACCTGCGCAGCGTCCATCCCGGGTGCCCGCTGCGGCACCAGCATCACCCCAATCGGCGATTTGGAAGCCGAAACAGACTGCAACGCAGAGCTGTTCGGGCTCTCCTCCGGATCCTTGGACACCTCGGGCTCCTCAGCCTCGACGAGGATCTCGGCCATCGTCTCCCGGGTGATCGCCAGCCTCGACAACAACGCCTCGGCCGCCCCGAGTTGCTCGGTCAACTCCTCGATCTGCCCCCGCAACTGTTGCACCTGCTCGGCGGCCGCGGCCTCACGTCGGCCAAGCTCCTCGCGCCACCCCACCATCGCCGCCTCCACGCCGACCGAGCCCCCGCACCGACGATAGGCCGCCGACCACCACAACAACAGTGCCCCACAGATTTCGGCAGCTCAGAACACCCGGACCACTATGCGATCAGTTGGATAACACGCACTAAGAAGGAAGCAACATGGGGGCACCCTTGGACAGCAACAAACCCGATCAGACTGAGGGGAACGCATCGGAGCTGATCGTTGCGCCCGAAGTGGGTTCGGCTGACCCGGATCCGACGGAGCTCATAGATGTCGGGGCAAGCCCGGACGCGGATCAGCTTGTTACCGAAGTGATTCCGCTGCCCAAGGCTGATTCCTTCCGCTCTGGTGAATCGTCCGAGGGCGGCGGCGGTGAGAATGCCTCTGAGTGCCTGTCCGGGATCTGATCGATTTGGGAACAGACCGTGTGGGAGGTTGCCGGAAGTGGCCTGACGAGGCGGAACCTCCTGGTAGCAACAGGATTACCAGATCCACTGTTGCCCAGAAGGTTCCGTACGGAACCTTCTGGGCAACAGTGGATCTGGTAATCCTGTTGCTACCAGGAGGTTCCGCCTCGTCAGGCCACTTCCGGCAACCTCCCACACGGTCTGTTCCCAAATCGATCAGATCCCGGACAGGCACTGAATCCGCCGAACTTCGACCAGCAGTCGTACAACGTCCTCGCCAACACCGACGTACCGGCCAACCTGCGTCAGGAATACCCCGATCTGTTCGACGGCAGCGGCAGTCTCAAGCCATGGCATGATCTGCAGACGATGCCCGACAACGGGAAGGGCGACCCCCTGAACGATCTGACCACGGTATTCAATCGGCTCGGTCTGCAAGACGGGCACAGTTCCGCGATGAGAGACGGGTACAGCGATGTCACTGGTGACCACCGAGGGAACGACGATCAGAAGCCGCGTAATGGCAAATAACTGGATCGGCCCGCTCATCGCAGCTGCGGGGCTTGTCGTTCTTGTCGGCTGTAGCAGCACAACCAACTCCAGCCCTACCGAGGCGAAGCCCGCAGGCGTCGATCAGGACTACCAGACGCTCAGCTGCGTCGCGGTACCGGAAGATCTCCGCTGGGAGTACTCGTACCTCTACGATGCGCGCGGTCAGCTCAAGCCCTTGAGCGAGATCAAGACCATGCCGGTCGACCAGGTCCGCGGCGAGGACCCCCTCAACGACGTCACCGCGCTGTACAAGGCCCTGGAGTCTCGATACGGCCACCGGCCAGCCTGCGGTGAGACGTATCCGAAAGGTACTTCCGGCCAGCTGAATATCAACGTTCTCAACCACAAAGCGTTGAGCTGCACTGACATTCCCGCAGATCTTAAGCAGAAGTACCCAAGCCTTTTCGATACCGACGGCCGCCTGAAGAGCTGGAAGACGATCGCATCGATGCCAGCGAACTCTGCGGGTGATGACCCGGGCGAGGACGTAACGTCCCTGTACAACCAGGTCGTGAGTCGACTCGGCCATCCGGTTTCCTGTCCTCAGAACTGAATCGACGACGATCCTGCTTATGTCCACCGGGTTTGGTGCCTGGGAGGTTTGAATCGGCGGGGTGGCACGTACAGCATCTACAACAACGTGACCCGCCGTGAGCGCCCGATGTCCACTTCAGAGCCGTTGTATCGAGCGCTATCTATGGACTGTTCCGTTTGACGAGCTGGAGTTGCTCATAGGGGCGTAGGGGTTGCATGGGGCGCAGGGACCGGTAGGTGTATCGATCGATGGTGCCGCTGACTGGGTTTCGTATGAGGATCGAGTCGTCTTCGGCCTCGGCTTTGGTGAGTTCGGGACTGCCCCGGCTTCGGTTGACTCTTGACCTGAAGAGACTGACTGGTCTCTTCTGTGAGAGGATCGTCCGCCGTGCCCAAGCCCTACCCCGAAGAATTCCGCCGCGACGTCGTCGCCGTGGCCCGCAAGGGCCAGGCACCGCTGAAACAGGTCGCGAAAGATTTCGGGATCTCGGAAAGCTGCCTGGCCAACTGGCTCCGCAAGGCCGACATCGAGGACGGAAACCGGCCCGGAATCACTCGCGCCGACTCCGAAGAACTGCGTGAACTGCGCAAACGAAACAAGCTGCTGGAGCAGGAGAACGAGATCCTGCGCCGCGCCGCGGCGTTCTTCGCCCGCGAACTGCCCCCAAAATGACCTACCCGCTGGTCCTCGACCTTGCCGCCGACAATATCCCCGTCGCGGTGACCTGCCGGGTGCTGGGATTCTCCAAGCAAGCGTTCTATCGATGGCGCAAAGATCCCGTGTCGCAACGTGACTGGGACGACGCCCAGCTGATCAACGCCGCCTTGGACGTGCACGCCGACGACCCCGAGTTCGGATACCGATTCATCGCCGACGAGCTCGCCGACCTCGGCCACGACGCCGGGGAGAACCGGGTGGCGCGGCTGTGCTCGCTGCAGGGCATCTTCAGCTGCTTCGCCAAGAAACCCGGCCTCACCCACCGGCCGGGCCCGCCGGTGCACGACGACCTCGTCGCCCGGGATTTCACCGCACAGCGGCCCAACCAGCTCTGGTTGACCGACATTTCCGAGCACCGCACCGCTTGGAGGCAAGCTCTACATCTGCGCGGTCAAGGACGTGTGGTCCAACCGGATCGTCGGCTACAGCATCGACGAACGAATGACCGCGTCGCTGGCGGTGGCGGCGCTACGCAACGCCATCGCCCTGCGATCACCGGCCGACACGATCGTCCATTCCGACCGCGGCAGCCAATTTCGCTCCAGGAAATTCTGCAAACTATTGTCCAACAACGGTTTACGCGGCTCCATGGGGCGGGTAGCCGCATGCGCAGACAACGCCGCCATGGAATCATGGTTCGCGCTGCTGCAACGTAACGTACTCGACAGAAAACGTTGGGCCACAAGAGAAGAACTCCGTTTGGCCATGGTCGTCTGGATCGAACGCACCTACCACCGACGCCGCCGCCAACGGGGCCTCGCACGCCTGACCCCGATCGAGTATGAGACCCTGAACCAGGCCCCACTCGCGGCCTGAAACCACCACTACCCGCGAGTCAACTGATCTCGGGGCAGTCCCTCGAGCCGTTCTTGAGGGACGAGTCCTGGTCCCATGACTCGCAACATGTGCACCGTGCGTGCGGCGACGGCCTGCCAGTTGACGATGTTGTCTCGGGCAGGTTTGGTCATGATCCACTCGACCACGTTGGTGGGGCGTGATCCAGGTTCAGCCGGCACGAGGCAGGGCGTGAGTTCTCGCGCTGCACTGTTGGCGGCCAGGACGTCCATGTCGGGAAAGCCGAGATAGTAGGCGGGGCTTGCGATCATCTCGAGATGGTCCAGGTCGTCATCGCTGATGACCGGCGGCAGCGTGTTCACTTGGAGTGTGTCCATCCCGTTGAGGACCAGTGACGTTATCTTGCGTAGCGTCCAGTCCGGTAGGTCCAGGGCCCGGCACCAAACCGTGAGGCTCTCGGTGCTCGGCTTGCGTAGCCCCGCTTCCCATTTCCGTAGCGATGATAGGGTCGTCAGCGCTGCGACGGCGACCTCCTCCTGCGTCAGGCCCAATGCCTCGCGCCGGCGACGTAGATACACCCCGACTTCCGGTCGGTCGTAGCCCCACGAGGATCTTCCGGATCTGCGACGTGGCGCGGCGGGCGCAAGCGGTCTCAGGGTAGTGCGGGACAACGACCTATGGTCCGGATCGGGAAGGGACGGTGCGGCGATTTGCACGGCGAGCCTCTCTGACAACCTCACGCGCGCCCAACGCACCCCGGGCACGGGCTGATCAGATCAATCGGATCAAGCGACGCCCCCCGGTTGGCGAATTCACGGCAACGCAATTCAAACTTCGCAGAAAGAACTAATACTCGAGTTATTGATCTGAAACTAAATGGTTGAGGCGTAGGTGGTGTGTGGGGCTTGGAAGTAGCCGCGGACATGGCCGGGGAGCTTCTGGATGCGGCTGAAGAACTTTCGGACCGAGCGGTGGAGTTGGTCGCGGCTTATGAAGATGTGTTCTTGGTCGAACATCCTTTTACCAGGACTCTGCGCTCTTACATTGCCCAGCAACCACTTTCAGCGAGTCCACCGGTCACCCAGCACGCCCAGCCGCTACCCGGAAAGGCTCACTGTCTTGGAGCGGTATTCGGTTATCGACATCGAGCCAGAGTCGGTAGCCGACAGCGAAATTGAGACTCGCTCGACTCGTTCGACCGACGAGTGAAGACCCGACTCCGTGTCATTCAGACCGACGACGCGTGCCGGAACCGCCAGACGGGACAACGGCCAGCGATCGCCCGCGAGTCGTCCACTTCGGCCGTACCCGCGAAGCCGTGCCGATATCGCCGGCCCCGGCGGCAATATTCAAGTCGATCGCGTGGGCCTGGATCGCGAACGAGGCGTCATTCGTGCTGACGTTTGCGTTCCAGCTCGTCGTGGTGTTCTTCGTCGGCGCGGTGGCCTTCCTGCTGCGTCGATCTCGGCGGCGAAAAGCCAAGACCGCCATCCTGTTCCGTGCGCTGTCGGCCACCCTGGGTGAGTGTCCCGGCTGGTTGCATTGACTCCCGGTTTCGGTCGTGGGTCCTTCGCTTGATACCCCGATTATTAGGGCCCGGGACGTTCTATCGATTATGAAAAGGTGCATTTCACATCTGGGGGCGCGATTCGGCGGAGTGCGGGAGCGGCATCGAAAGGTATTGCATCATGCGGGTTCTCATGAGTGTGGCGGCTGGGGCGGGTATTGCGGCGGTTCTTGCCGACGGGGCCGGGCGGGGCGGTTGCCGAGCCGCTTCCGCTCACTGCCCCGGCGCCGATCGCCAGCGATGGGCCGGTGGTTCTGCCGCCGCAGATCTCGCAGCCAGCTACCGGTAGCGCGCAACCGGCGGGTAGTGGCGGTGGCAGCAATGGCTGCGGGATTACCGTGGTGTGCGGCATGGGCGCGTGGGCGATGTAGAGATCGATCGGGCGGCCGCCTTCTTGTCCGATCGTGTCCGAGAATGGGGGTTGGGTTCGACGTCCCTCATGTAGTGCACCGCGGTGCGGTCATCGGAAAGGAGCGGTCGTGAAGTACATGATTTTGAGTTATGCGTCGCAGCGGGATTACGACGGAATGGCTGGTGGGACGGAGGAGACGCCGGGGTGGGCGGCCGAAGATCTGGCAGCCATGACGGGGTTCATGGAAGCGTTCAACAAGGAGCTGGCTGACGCCGGGCAACTGGTGGAGACGCGCGCGCTCGCCGCGCCGGTGCACACGCGGCGGGTGGGCGCGGACAACGGGACCCCGTTCGTCACCGACGGGCCCTACGCCGAGACCCAGGAGGTGCTCGCCGGGTACTGGATCATCGAATGCGAAAGCTTCGATCACGCAACCGAGATCGCGGGGCGGTTGCAGAAGTGCCCGGCGCCGGCAGCGGCCGCGGCCAACGCCTATGCCGATATCCGGCCGATCATGGAAGGCGTGGAGGAACTGGGTTACTGAGGTGACTTCGGCGTTCGACACGGACCTGCGGCGGTTGACGCCGCAGGTCCTCGGCGCGCTGGTTCGGCGGTACGGCCACTTCGACACCGCGGAGGATGCAGTGCAGGAGGCGCTGCTCGCCGCGACCACCCAATGGCCCCGCGCTGGCGTCCCGGACGATCCGCGCGCCTGGCTGATCCGAGTCGCGAGTCGCAGGCTCACCGATCTGCTGCGCGCCGAGCAGGCCCGGCGCAAGCGCGAGGACACGGTCGCCCGTTGGGAACTACCGCCGCCATCCACCGACACACCGGCCACCGACGACACCCTCGTGTTGCTGTTCCTGTGCTGCCATCCCGCGTTGCCGCCCGTCTCGCAGGTCGCACTCACGCTGCGTGCGGTCGGGGGTTTGACCAGCGCGGAGATCGCACGCGCCTTCCTGGTGTCCGAGTCGGCGATGACGCGGCGCATCACCCGCGCCAAAGCCACCATCAAGGACAGCGGCCTCACCTTCTCCCCGCCCGCGCCCGCCGATCGCGCCGAACGGCTGGCCTCGGTGCTGCATGTGCTGTATCTGATCTTCACCGAGGGCTACGCGGCCACGGCCGGCCCGGATCTGCGTCGCGCGGACCTCTCAGCCGAGGCGATTCGCTTGGCGCGCATGCTGTATCGCCTGTTGCCCGGCGACAGTGAGGTCGCCGGGCTGCTGGCGTTGATGCTGCTGACCGACGCCCGGCGCGCGGCCCGCACCGCGCCCGACGGCACCCCGATCCCCATGGCCGACCAGGATCGCAGCCGCTGGGACGCCGACGCGATCGCCGAAGGCATCGCGCTGATCACCGCCGCCCTGCCGCGCGGCCCGGTCGGCCCGTATCAACTGCAGGCCGCCATCGCCGCCCTGCACGACGAGGCGCCGACCGCCGAGGCGACCGACTGGCCGCAGATCACCCTGCTGTACGAGCAGTTGATGGCCCGCTCCGACAATCCGGTCATCGCCATGAATCATGCTGTCGCCGTGGCCATGGCACGCGGCCCGCGGGCCGGCCTGGATCTGCTGGACAAGCTGACCGCCGACGACCGGCTCGCTCGCGACCACCGCCTGCATGCCGCCCGCGGGCATCTGCTGGAAATGCTCGGCGACCACGACGCCGCCAAATCGTCCTTCCAGACCGCGGCGGACCTGACGACCAATCTCGCCCTGCGCCGCTATCTCCGCACCCAGGCCGCGCGGGTCAGCGAACCGTAGGTCGCCGCGCGCAACACCCATTCGATCGGTCCGTAATGGTGACGCCGCAACCACCAGGCACTGATACGCAGTTGCGCGAGATAGGTCAGTACAGCGAGCAGCACGACGCCGGCGGGCGGAATGCAATCGGCCAGCGCGAGCCCGTATCCGGTGTAGAGCAGCATCATGATCACCGATTGGCCGATGTAATTCGACGCCGTCATACGCCCCGCCGGAGCGAGCAATGCCACCGGGCCCGCCCACCGGTACCTGGTCAGCCAGACGATGACAGCAGAATAACCAAGTGTCAGAAACGGATTGGCGAATTCCTGCACGCCATACCAGAACGCCGGCAACGCGGGATGCACCGTCTGCACGATTACAGTGAGGTGATCTCATCAACTTCGGTGTGTGCTTGAGGGATTCGGGCATTCGGGAGTTTCGGGACTTGCCCGGACACAGGCGTGGAGTCCCAGGTAGACCGGTTTTCTCCCACAGAATTCCGATGCCTGAAGGACTCCACGTGATCGCCTATCGTGCCATGCTCGACGTGTCCCGGGAGCTGGTCTGCCATGTTTCCCGGTTGCTGGCCGCCCAACGGCGAGCCCGGGGCACCCGCCGCGGTGCCCGGGCGCTGACACCGTTTCGGCAGGCGATGTTCGTGCTGGCCTGGTTCCGTAAACGCGAGGACATCGCGGTGCTGGGCGCAGGTTTCGGTATCAGCCGCTCGACCGCCTGCGGCTCCGACCGCGCGAACCGGACCCCGATCCGCGTCATCAACGAATCCAACTCGGCCACAACACGATCCAACACCACACAACAGATCTACCAGCACCAACTCACATAGGTGTCGTTGCAGTACTAAGCCACTGACAACCCGCCTGACTGCCTGTCCGCTGCAACGCGTCGGTCCTCGAGTCGTTTGCGGCGTGTCAGCCTGGGTCGGCGATTCGTGACATTCGGTCGGGCTCTTCCACATTGGTGAAGGTCATGACCTGCCGTTCGTCCCATTCCGTTGCCGCGATCGGCGACTTGCCGACGTCGAGTTCCTCCACGTCGGCAAACGTCATAGCGGCCACATCGGCGGGGTCCGGTGTGGATGCCTGCGGTTCCTTGTCTGTGCGAGGGGCCGCCGGTTCGCCGAGCAGCGCCGCTCGGATATCGGGAGGGAGATCGTCGAGGTTCATCCGGGATGCCCTTCTGACTTGACCATCGGGCCCGAATCCGTTGTCAGTTACTTGCGGGCCAGCCCGGGTACTGATCGAGCGTGGGCGCGGGTACATCGGACTCGGTGTGGTAGTCGCGGTTCCGCAATTCCGGCGGCACCGGATTGTCGGGACGGTTGGTGCAAACGTTCGGTTTCTCTGGGGAATCAGTTCCCGAGAGCGTCATCTTCGCGTCGATGATCTTCCATTCGCCGAACACGTTCGTGGTCGGATACCGTGCCGGACCCTCGCCTGCGGAGAGGCGGATCTGCTTTCCGGTCGGTGGCTGTTGCAGGGTGAGGCGGACCGTGCGACCCGTACCTGGATTTTGGGACGGGGATCCAGCATTCACGAAAGGATGGTAGCGATCATTGAAGGCGGCTGTGTCAGTCTTGGGATCCCCTGATGGCTCAGACTTTATGTCCAGTGCATCCACCCAGACGCACATCGTCGCTTGCCATTCGAGCGGATTGGCCTGTGCCGTCTGAGGCTGTGCGGATTCGTCCTTCTTCAATTCCAGCAGATGGGCATAGAAGGTTCCCACGGTTCGCGTACCAGGCGGTTCGAGACCAGACATCGACATCCCCACGATCTGCATGTCGTGAACAGGCGATTTTGGGACTGCACGGTCGTAGCCTGGATATGAGTATTTGTTCGGCGTAGGCCATACATCATTATTTTCACCGGTTCGATACGAGATGAATGCCGATTCTACATAAGCCCGGGCGATGATCGCCGCGTCTGATGTCAGGCCTACCCCGGACTCGGCAGACCAACGGAAGTTGAATCCAACCTGATCGGGGAGGCTGTATGTCGGCGAAGTATCGTTTGCGCAGGCGGCCAGCACTGCGAGGACGCTCGAGACGATCACCGTCGTCCGCGCCACTCGCTTGAATCGAAGAATTTTCATCGCGGGTGAAATCCTGACTCATCATGGCCGTCCTGCCATCCGGCATTGTACGGGAGGAGGCTGTCTTTGAACTTTGTCATCATATCCCCACCGAAATCGACCAGAGAGGTCTGACCATTCCTCCCGTCCATCGCCTTGATGGCATCAAAGGACATGAGCTTTCCGTTACCGTCGAAGTATTTGCCGATAACCGGATCTTTGGAATAGTCGGGATGATCATTTGTTATTGTCAATCCCTCAAGGATATTGTAGTACCTTTTCGGCGCGCTGCTGTCACCTTTGATGTCCACGTTCGGCTGAATGTCCGGAGCTGAACCGAACATCCATTCCTTCACCCCGGGAGTCCCCATCTTCGTACCCAGCTCGGTGAAATCGCTGACCGTGAAGCCAGCCCATTTTGCGTCGCTGAGACCAAGGAGTCGGGGAATATGTTTCCCTCCGAATGGGGCGAGATCCTTTACTGAGTCGAAGATGAGCTTCTGTTCCTCCAGTTGTTGCTTAGCATCTGCGATTCGGCCCTCAACCTCAAGTTTCGCGCCAGCCTGCGCGGCTCCATCGATTCTTCCCGCGAATTCCCCAAGCTTGTAAGGGTTTGCGTCGGCAGATCCGATCAGCTGGTTCATCTGAGTGACGCTCGCATACGCGGCTCGGTTGAAATCACGGGCGGCGTCCTTGTTGGAGTCGATGACGGCGAAGATGTCCTTGACATGCGCCTGGTCGATCGCGCCGAAACCGTGAGTGCCGAAGGTTCCTTCGTGAGTGCCGACCATGTCGGGGATATATGCCCCCAGCGTCGAGCCGAGGGCCTTGGTCATCTTGGGGTCCAGCATGCCGATCGACTGGTCGGTACCGCCGAGGTGCAACAGCTCGTTGCTGTGTGTGCTGACGTAGTTCGCCAGCGCCCACGACGCTTCCCCCGACTGCCGATTGACGGTCGGATCGGCTGAGGTCGCGTCGTGGCCGGCGGTCTCGATGACCTTGGCGATGCCGTCATCGTGGCCGTTCCAGCTGTGATTGAGCAGGTTCGCCACATGGGATTGGGCGTCGTAGTGCCCTTCGGTGACCGTGCAGTCCATGTTGGTGCCATAGAGCAGGTCGTGCACGGCGAGCCGGTCTCCGCCCGCCGCGGTGAGCAGCTTGTCGGCGACAGGGTTCGCGCTGTGACTGCTGCCGTCCGAGCTCACGACGATGGTGCCCTGGCCGAGTCCGGCTATCTCGGAGGCCTGTTTGAGTAGTCCGCGGTCCAGGTCGCTGCCTTGGGCGAGGGCCGGATTGCCGTCGCGGAGTATGTCGGCAAGGGTGTTGAAGTCCTTCTCGCGGGGGATTTCGATCAGCTTGCCGGCGAATTCGCTCTGGTTGTGCTTCTCGTCCCACCGGGCCGGGGCTTGGGTCAGCAGCGTCCGAACGGAGGTGGGAAGCAAGCTCATTCCGCCCGAGTAGACGGACTCGGGCGAGCCATCGTCGTCCCCGTCTCCTCTGGTTTTGATCTGCGGATTGGAGATCAACTGCATTGTCGACCAGAGCCCACAGCTCGTCCGGGACAAGGTGTTTCGACAACTCGTCGGCCACGGCCGAACATCATCCGACACAGCCAGCTTCGACACACCGAAAACGAACCACAGCGACGTGAGACACGATCTGAGGCCGTCTCACATGTTCGGCGCCCCGACCGGCTCGTTCAATGACACTTCATGCCTCATTGACTGAAGATCAACTTTCCGCCTCGTTCCATGCCAAACTTTCTTCATGGACAGGGCTGCCGAGGCCATCCTCCGCGAGGAAATCTTCCAGCACCTCAAAGAGTTGGTCGGGGACACCGTAGTTGTCACGCGCCAACAGCTGTGGGACTTCAACCTCAAGGGCGAGACCTACCACCTCATCGACCGCAACCGCGGCATCCGCAATCCAAAAGACATGCTGGCAACGCTGTCGATCCTGTCCGATCCGAAGAGCAAGTACCCCGATGAGGAAGTCGGTGGTTCCCTCTTCGCATACGCCTACCGAGAAGGGAGCGTCGACGGAGACAACAAGAAGCTACGCCGTGCACTCGAACTGGAACTTCCACTGATCCTCCTACGAAAGATCGCAGACGGAGTCTTCGTTCCAGTGCTTCCGGTCTATGTAGTTGCCGATGACAAGCCCAATCACCGCTTCCTGATCGCCTTGGACGAGAGCCTCCGATCCGTCGCAGATCCCATCAATCTCCAGCCGCTGGAGCGCGAGTACGCCCAACGAGTCACCAAACAGCGCCTACATCAGCCCGAGTTCCGCGGCCGAGTCCTCCGCGCCTACGAATGTCGCTGCGCCGTCTGCCATCTCAGGCACGCCAAGCTCCTCGACGCTGCCCACATCATCGCTGACGGCAAGCCAAACGGTACCCCGACCGTTAACAATGGTCTGAGTCTCTGCAAGATCCATCACGCCGCATATGACGAGAACTTCCTAGGCATCACGCCGGGATACGAGATCCGCATCAATCAGTCCCTTCTGGATGAAGTCGACGGGCCTATGCTGCGTTACGGCCTGCAGCAAATGCACGGTCGTCCGCTATCCACGCCGTCGCGGGCTCGAGACAAGCCTTCCGCCGAACGTTTGGCTGAGCGATTTGCCGAGTTCCAGGCGTTCAGCTGAACGATGACCGCCGATCCAGCCCTGACGACCCGGATCCGACATCGGCGCTATACGTACAACAGGACCGACGGCAGGATGTCGATCACAGCCTTCATCTCCAGGTCAGACAGCCTGTCGGCATTCCGGATAAACGTCTCGACGCGTTCCACTTCCGCTGGGTCCGTGCTGTCAACCACGGCGTCGGTAACCCAGTCCTTCAAGGAAAGCCCGAGGGTCGATGCGGGTGTGGGTTTCCGAAGCTTCTCGCCCAAGGTTTTCGGTGCGCCTAGGAGGATGGCGGCGGTGACTGCGAGAGCAGCCGTGTCCACGGCTTGCCCGTCGGAGAACCGAGCTCGAACCACGGTATAGACGTTGCCGAAGCGTTTGGCTCGGCGTGGAGTTATTGCGACGAGGGGAGCGACCAAGTCCAGCGTGGCCAACTCATCGGCTGAGAGAATCAATGCTTCAGACAATTGCTCAGTTGTCGGCAGATCAGCGGCTTCAGCGTCTTTTTCCGGAAGGTCAGCTTCGGTTTCATCATCCGTTGCCTCAGGCTGGCTTGAAGCTGCCGGCCCGTGGTTCGCGGCCATCGCGGCGTGGAGCAGTGCCTTACATCCGTCCGGCGTTATTGGCGGAAGGGTGTACGAGAGCTGGAAGATCTTTTCGAGATAGTTCGCCGTAGTTGGCGCATCCACTGAGGTGATCTCATCAACTTCGGTGTGTGCTTGAGGGATTCGGGCATTCGGGAGTTTCGGGACTTGCCCGGTCATGGGCGTGGAGTCCCAGGTAGACCGGTTTTCTCCCACAGAATTCCGATGCCTGAAGGACTCCACGTGATCGCCTATCGTGCCATGCTCGACGTGTCCCGGGAGCTGGTCTGCCATGTTTCGCGGTTGCTGGCCGCCCAACGGCGAGCCCGCGGCACCCGCCGCGGTGCCCGGGCGCTGACACCGTTTCGGCAGGCGATGTTCGTGCTGGCCTGGTTCCGTAAACGCGAGGACATCGCGGTGCTGGGCGCAGGTTTCGGTATCAGCCGCTCGACCGCCTGCGCCGGGATCGGGGTGCATACCCCGGTCAAGAATTCCGCCGACGGCCGCGACCTCGATATCGACACTCGCACCCGCAACAGATTGCTACGCGGGCTGCGTTGCCTGGCCGAACGCGGTTTCGCCCTGCTCACCGGACGCTGGCGCGCCCTGCACCACTTCACCACCAGCCCCGAGAAAATCGGCGACATCGTCAAAGCCGCACTCGTCCTCACCCATTTCGAACACGGCCGACACCAATGAAAGTCGCTGAGATCACCTCACTGAACCCGATCTCAGTGGACGGCTCCGTAGAACGTCCCACCGATTCTGAGTTCAAAATTTTGGACCAGCTCGCCCAGAAGCTTAACCCAGACTCCAAGGGAGTCATCAACCTGTATACCGAACGCGAACCGTGTCCTGCATGCGATAATGTAATTAAGCAGTTTCAGGACAAGTTCCCTGGCGTGAAAGTGAACGTGACCAATGGCTGATCCAACGAGTTTGCAGGCAATGGATTCGCTCCGCCACGATCTACTGGCTTCCGGTATCGCAACATCTCCTAGTGAGATCATCGGATGTTCGGACAGCGAAATAGACCAAGTCGTCTCCACTGCCGACGGCTTCCCAATTCCTGACGCATATATAGCATTTCTGAAAGCATTTGGAAGGAAAGCTGGAAACCTGTTCAGAGGGACCGACCTATTCTTCCCGGGATTGCTCGATGCAAAGGATTCCGCCGTCGATATTGCGAGCGGACCGGACGAAACGCTAACCCTAGATAATCGATTCTTTTTCGGACACCACCAAGGATACAAAGTCTACTTCTTTGAGGCGGGATCTGAAGCCGTATTCGGGTACCAAGAGGGTCACCCCCACGACCAAAGGCTCGCTAACTCATTGGCCGATTGGCTGCGTCACGCTCTCACTGTTCAAAAAGAACTCGCGGGCAAGAACTAAAGTCGGCGCTGACACTCGCAAAATCAGCTTCATCTTACTATTAGAGGACAACAAGATGAGTATCGATCCGGACGAGGCGGCTACGCGCCGCGACCGAATTCAGAGCGCAATCTCCCAAGTTCGGGGTCGCGCTGAAACGTCCGGCGGCGCGGTGATTATCGAATCCGATATGCACGGAAAGATCATCGATCTTCAAATCTCACAATCAGCGATGTCCGTCGATCCGGCTAGGCTGTCGAGGGCGATCATGCAGTGTCATGAAGTTGCAACAGAACGAGCAGAATCAGCGGCGCGCCAATTATTTGAAGAATTGCGAGATTCGAAGGATCTACCACCCCAAACAGCCCGCTCGAATAACTCGCAGGAGTGGGAACAGCAGCCCTCCTCTCTCCGCATCACGCATTCAGTATGACCTCCGGTGTGCCGCAGGCTGACACCAGCCACGAAAATTCCAAATAGGTCACTTGACCTCGGCCCTGAACTCCGTGCCACAGCTGCCGCAGTAGATCGGTGCTGTCTTCAACACGCTCTTGGAAACCCGGATCTTGCGGCCACAGTCGCATTCAGCCGCCAACCCGTTGTTGTTGGACTTGCGCCCGCCCTTCCGGTTCGGTTCACGCCGACGATAGGCCACCAATGCGAACGTCAGATCCTCCAGCTCGTCTCGATAGAGTTCGCGGGTCTGATCCGGCACTGAGCCTTTTTCATCCTCGATCGGCTTCGAGTTCGCGGATTTGGAGGGCGTGAATCGCTTTGGCGAGCTGTCCGGCCTTGTGCGGGCAGCAACGTAGCTTCCGTAGCACTTTCCAGCTCTTGAGCTGCCTCGATTTTTCGCCGGGCCGGCGGCCCGGCGTGATCGGGTTCGGATTGGTCTTCGACCGCTGATCAGCAGCCGGTGGGCAACACAGGATAGCCCGGTCAGCGGGTAGCTGCCGGGTTCCACTGGCCCGGTTGGGAAGTCCTTTCGATGCTTGTAGGGGTGGTTTGTGCTGGTCAGCCTGGCTGCAGGCGGTCCAGGGCGGTCAGTAGCAGGCTGGTGCCGCGGTGATGCCGCGATAGCCGCAGGTGGACGCGGCGGGCGTGGTGGGCGAGCCGGGCGGGGATCGAGAACAGTTGCAGGCGTAGTGTTTTCGGTTCCCAGCGGCGGGCAGGGTGGTCGTGCAGGCCGATCGTCTGTAGCCAGGCGGTCAGGTCGAGGGCGAGCGCGACGATCGCGACCCAGATCCGGTTCGCGTCAAAGGATTTGAACGGCAGGTTCGCCAGCCCGGTGGCTTTCGCGGCGCGGATGCGGTCCTCGCAGCGAGCTCGGCGGCGGTGCCGCAATTCTAGATCGGGGAGTTGGCCGCGGCGGGTGTTGGTGACGAACGCGGTCAGCCGCAGGCCGTCGACGTCGGTGAACCGCAGCTGAGCGCCGGGGTGCGGGCGTTCTTTGCGCACGATGAGCCGCATGTCGGCGGGCCAGCCGTCGAGGTCGAGCATGCCGGTGACCTCGGCGACCCAGGCGCCCTCGCGGACCTCGCCGTCGGCATCGTAGGCCGGTGTCCAGACTGCGGCCGGGATCTGGTTGACCGCGTCGACGATGGTGTCGGTGAGGGTGAAACCCAGCGAGTACTGAAGCTTGCGTGCGGTGCAGTAGTCGACGAACTCGTGGGTTCCGCCACCGGAGTCGGTGCGCACCAAGACTTTCCGGCCGACCCGATAGCCGGGATGCCACGGTAGTTGCCGCAGCGCGGTCGCCAGGGCCTTCTTGTGGTCGACGGCGGTGTTGGCGCCGGCATTACCCGGCCGCAGCAGCTCGGCGACCGGTTCACCGGTGCCACTGTGGCCGTGATCGACGAAGGCCAGCAGTGGGTGGAAGCCGAATCCCTTCTTGTATGTCGGTGCAGCACACTGTTTTTCGGAGTGAGAGTCGAGCAGGGTGGCATCCAGATCGATGATCAGCGGGTGTTCGGCGGTGATCGTGTGATCCGGTGCCCGCTCGCCGGCGGCCCGCCAGGCCGCCGCTCTCGCGGCGGCGCGGGCGGAGGCGATGGCGGCCAACGCTTTCGGTGCGTCGGCGGCCAGGGTGGTGATCAGCCGGAAGGCGGTCGGGTCCGACGCGACGTGCCCGAACACGCCCGGTTCGCCACGCAACAGTGCCAGATCGGCGGCGCAGTCGCCGCCGATCGCGACCGTCACCGCCAGATCCAGCAGGACCTTCCCCGGATCATGCACCGACAACGGTTTCCGCCACGGGGCCATGACCTGCGACAACGCCCGATCAAGACCAACCTTCACCGACGTAGCCAGCAACGCCACGGCCCCGGCCTGAGCCACCACACCCGAACCGTCCCCGCCAACTTTCAGCGACGGGTACCACGACATAGAATCCTTCACCAGAAGGGTGCTCCTCGGACTGCAATATTCGATCTTCAGCAAATCGAACTATCGCAGCTCAGAGCACCTTTCGCCATTCCAGGACACCATCAGCGCAGATCAGCATGACCGGTCGAGGCTAGGCGTTGCGGCGAGTCAGCCTGTGCCCCTGGCGTATCGGTGCCATCGTCGCGGCTGCTCTGGTGTTGCTGCACCACGAATACCGCCGAACCACCTGACCACGACACGCCGCTACCCGGAAAGGCTCAGTGTCACATACCCGACGGCAGATATTACTTCCACGTCATCGACCACGAACTCAACGCGGGCATCGAAGAATTTATATCGGAGTTCAGTCTCCGATATCGTAGCCGGTTCTATTCGACCGGCAGATTCCCATGTCCTCCAGAACGATGATGTCGACTCAGGGATGGAGAAGGAAATACGGATCACAACCCCTCCTCAGGCAGCCATTTAGATCGGGTGGGCCGTGACAAGCTTTCCAGCCTTATCTACCACAGCCCTAATTGCAGTGAGGGCTTTGCTTCCATTCGCAGGCCCCGATTTTCCAATCTCCTCGCCAAAATCCCATTCGAATACGCGAGTATCTCGCGTTTGCCCATCTTCACCAGGCGTATTCTTCCTCTCGTTATTCCTGTCGATCGTTTTGGCAATTCTATCCTTAATCTGCTTTTCTGTTCCTTCGAAGATTCCAGCCTCAGGGGTGACATCCTTGCCACCCTCCATATGACGGTCCTTGACGTGCTGGAAATCTCCCCCAGCGACCGCCGTCTTACCATCGACCTTATCGTGGGCCGGAGCGCTATCGGCGCCGAGAATCATGAGGCCGCCGAGAATTGCAAGACCGCCGATCACCACCGGCGCCGCCGCGGCGCCCAATGCCGCTAGAGCTGCGGCGTCGAGGACATCGTCTGCCGTCACGGCTTCGGTTCCTGCGAGATCCAGATGGTTGACTGGGTCAGCGAAGACGTAGTCGTAGTCGTTGGCTGACCCCCCTGGCACCGGATCAGGCTGCAAGAATCGGCCGAGGATCGGTAGGAAAGTGCGAGCACCCATCTCGATGGCTTGAACGCCGGCGAGGTGTTCGATTGGACGCTCGTACTGGCCGAGGGACCCGAAATCCATGCCGCCCTGAGCGGTGGCTGAGATCGGGATATCGGCAAACGCCCCTGTTCCTGGGTCGATGTCCTGGCCGTACGGGTCGTACAGGTATATCTGCGCAGAACGCGCGGCGCTACCGTCAGCGGTGAAAAGGATATCGCCATGCAGGTTCGGGTACGACCAAGTCGTTGGGTGCTGAGGTGTCGTTCCACCAGGCAGGGTGAACCCACCTCCGGAGGTCGACTGTCCGTAGTTGACTGTCAGCGTCACCCCGCCAGGCAGCGTCAGGATCCGTTGCACCATCGCGCCGTTAGCGTCGAGAATGACGTCGGCGCTGTCGGAGGAAGAGGCATACCCGTAATGAGTAGTGGTGTTGTTCGCCTGCTGAGTCGCCCCGGTCACGCTTCGGGTGACCAATCGGTTGGCCGGATCGTACACATAGGAGATCTGTGTTCCGGCAGCGGTTTTGGTGGAAACGTGCCGGTTTGCTGCATCGTAACCGAGTTGGTCGCCGCCGACCTGCGTCGCCTCGCCGTGAGAATCGTAGGTCAATGACAATGCCCTGCGTGTCAGGCTGAGTTGAGACCGCCACTTCACAGCAACTCGACCTGACGCGGGGCGAGAGACGGACCGATTTCTGTTGAGAACTTCCACCACCACATCGATCACGGACAATGGTCGGATGGACGGAATTTTTCAAGCCGTATGAGACCAGTCGGTGTTAAGCGGCTGTGGTGGAGGGCTCCTCGCTGGTGGTGGGGTTGTGGGTCGGTGGGTTGATCCAGACGGTGTCGGGTAGGTCGAGGATCTTCGGGGCCGCGGTGGTGGTGAATCGGTGGGGGTGGCGTTCGCGGGCCGCGGCCAGCACGTCGCGGCGGTCGGCGGCTTTGGTCGCGGCCAAACCGAAGTGAACGTCGGCGGGGGTGTGCAGTCCGAGGCCGGTGTGGCGATGTTCGTGGTTGTACCACTGTTCGAACTCGGCCATGAATTGCCTTGCCTCCCAGAGTGACCCGAATCGTTCGGGAAACTCCGGACCGTATTTCAAGGTTTTGAACAGGCTTTCGCTGAACGGGTTGTCGTTGGAAACTCGTGGCCTCGAGTGCGAGCGGGTCACCTCGAGGTCGGCGAGCAACGCGGCCACGGTTTTGCTGGTCATCGAGGTGCCCCGGTCGGCGTGCACGACCTGCGGGATGCCGTGGACGGCGAAGATCTGCAGCATCAGTTCCTTTGCCAGCAGCCCGGATTCGTGGGTGTGGACGTGGACGCCGACGATGTAGCGGGAGTAGATGTCGATCATCACGTAGGCGTCGTAATAGGTGCCCTTCACCGGGCCCGCGAGCTTGGTGATGTCCCACGAATACACCTGTCGGGGCGCGGTCGCGAGGAGTTCCGGGCAGGCTTTCGCGGGATGACGCGCCAGCCGCCGACGCTCTTTGACCTGCCGGTTTTCTGCCAGGACTCGATACATCGTGGACACCGAACACAGGTAGATGCCCTGGTCGAGCAGTTGAGCGTAGACCTGCAAGGGTGCCAGGTCGACGAACTCGTCGCTGTTGAGCACCTCGAGGATCCGCCGACGTTCGAGGTCGGTGAGCTTGTTGGCCGGCTCGACCGGCGACGCCGACACGGCTCCCACCGGTGCCGCTGCGGCCGCACGGCGGCGGAACGCGGTGGCTCGCACGAGTCCGGTCAGATCGCTTGCCCGCCTGGTGGTTACACCGGAATCAGCGAGGGTGGCGTAGGTGTTGCTCAACGTTTGTTCGGTCGCTGTTCGTGCTCCGCGCTCTCGGAGATCGTCTGCAAGAGCGCGTGTGCTTTTCCCATGATGTCGAGGGCGGCCTCGGTGGTCGTCAGGCGCTTGTTCAACCGGTCGTTCTCGCGGCGCAGCCGGGCGATCTCGGCCTGCTCCGGGGTGAGTTTTCCGACCTTCTCACCGGGCGATTTGCCTTGCAGCACACCGGCGTCGCGTTGTTTGCGCCATTCCACGATCGACGAGGAATACAGGCCCACGCTGCGCAGATATGCCCCGCCGCCGGTCCCGTCCTGGCATGCCCGGTCGTAAGCGGCCAGGTGCGCGAGCTTCTGGGCCGGGGTGAAACTGCGGCGCTTGCCGCCACCGGCGCGCGGCTGGGTCGAATCCATCCGACCATTGTCCGTGATCGATGTGGTGGTGGAAGTTCTCAACAGAAATCGGTCCGTCTCTCGCCCCGCGTCAGGTCGAGTTGCTGTGAAGTGGCGGTCTCAACTCAGCCTGACACGCAGGGGACGCTGGCGCGCCCTGCGCCACTTCACCACCAGCCCCGAGAAAATCGGCGACATCGTCAAAGCCGCACTCGTACTCACCCATTTCGAACACGGCCGACACCAATGAAAGTCGCTGAGATCACCTCAATCATCTCGGAGTCGAACCGAAACACCGAGTTGTACAGGTGCGTGGTGTGAAGCCCGACAGTGCAGCCAGGGGTTTCTGCAAGCGGTCCCAGCATGGACAACGCGTTGCGTATCCGACCGGGCAGGGTGCCGCCCATTTGCTCCAGCGCGTCCCTTTCCATGACGTGAGGGCAGTCGGGATCGGCGAACCCAAGCCTTACTACAGCACCCGCCTTGCACTTGCCTGCGATCAATTCGGAAGCGTTCGGCAGCAACTCGAACACGAACGGGTATGCGTACCCGATGATGTCGATTCGTTCAGTCGCCTTGTGAATCAGCGACACCCAGAGATCGTTCGGTATGTCTGCACGGTGCGCGTAAGCACCCAATACCTCCGCGGTCGCTGGTGATCCTGCCTGAATGTCCGGCCGAGCAGATGGCCACAGCGACTCCTCGGTCTCGCCGAGCGCCAAGGCAACCTCTAGGCGGGTGCGCCGATGCGGCACCCGTCCCGCGAGCCAACGGTTCACGGTTTTTACGTCCACCTTGACCGCTGTAGCCAGCCGGGCTGAGTCGAACCCTGCTCGGAGCATCGCGGACTCCAGACGCTGAGTCATAACAGAACCCTACGGGGCATTTCGAGGACACACAGGACGTTTGAAGTGTCTCGGGAAGCGTCCTTGACATAGTTCTGGCGTCCCTGGGCTGCCCCTACCTTCAGGCATGGCGCTTGGGACCGGCGCAGTCGTCTCGGTCCCGAGTTGCCTCACCAGCGACCGAGAGGGGCAGTCGTGACCGAGCCGGACCAAGCGGAGGCCACGCCACGCACTCGGCTGTTCCAGTTCCCTGGTGGCGTACTGGAGCTTCAGAGCACCGGAGATGAAGCAGAGGACTACTCCGGTTTCTATCTCGAGATTCACGGACACATCGCACTCGACGGACATGAGAACCAAGGGGCTGTAATGCGTTGGAGGCCAACGTGTATCGGGTATCAGCGAGCCGACGTGTCCGGAGCGGCGCTGTTATGGGACCAGAGTCAAATCCGCAAGCTCGCAACACGTCTCGGTTATGACTTCGCCGACATGGTGGTTTATGACCCCAAGTTCGGGCGGCCACCGTTGGCCCGGCTCCGGGCACAGGCAACCCGCCTGGATGCGGAGGCCGTAATCGTGCCGAGCCCTGAGCACTTCGCGGGCGGAGAGATTCCCGGAACGCTGGTGCAGCAACTCGACGTGATCACCGTAACGCCCGAAGAGACGTACGCCCGGCGCGGAATGCCACCGCTTCGGGACCTGCCACCCGCGCGAGCGGATGGCGCTTAGATCGTGTCTCACGTCGCTGTGGTTCGTTTTCGGTGTGTCGAAGCTGGCTGTGTCGGATGATGTTCGGCCGTGGCCGACGAGTTGTCGAAACACCTTGTCCCGGACGAGCTGTGGGCTCTGGTCGAATGAGTTTCCTGAGTCAACCCCTATGCGGCGATTGGCTGTTTTTCGGGCTCGTGCCGGGTGGGGTTGTAGGCGATTTTGGTGCGCCAGCAGGCCCAGATGATGCGCATCCAGGCGCGGCCGAGGGTGCGCAGAGCGTGGGGGTGGCGCTGGCCGCGTGCCCGGGCCGCCGCGTAGCGTTGCCTGGCCCAACTGTTGCCCCGGCGGCTGTTGTCGAACCATATGTGCAGGGCCTGGCGGGCGCGGCGGTTGGTAGCGTGCCGGAACGCGACGGTTCGGGATTTGCCCGAGGCGCGGGTGACTGGAGCGACGCCGGTCTCGGCGGCCAGTTGCTCGAAGGTGTTGACACGCTCCAGGATCGGGCCGACCTCGCCGATGATCTGGGCCAGGTTCAGCGTGCCGATGCGGGGCAAATCGATCAGCAGCCGCGCGTAGGGGTGCGCGGCGACCGCGTCGGCGATAACAGCGTCGAGGGCGTCGATGCTGGCTTGCAGGGCCCGCACGATCGCGACTTGGGCGCGGACCAACTGTGCCACGACGGGTTCGCCGAATCGGCTGGCCGTGATCGGGGCCGCGCGCAGGCGAGTGAGCAGTTCGGAGCCGGTGCGGCGACCGCTGTAGCTGCGGCGTTTGCAGAACGTCTCGATCCGGGCCGCGGTGAGCCTGGCCGCGGTCTGCGGGGTCGGGTAGCGGTCCAGGAAATCCAACGCGATCGGCGAATGCAGGTGCGCGAAGATGGTTTTTCCGCCGGGCCAGTGCTGGTCCAGCAATGCGGCGAGCTGGTTGACCGCCGCGATCCGCAAGCCCAGGTGGTCGTCACGCTGGCGAGTCAGAGCCTGCAGCTCGAGGGTTTCGGGCAGCGTGGGCGCCAGCCGGGGCAGGCGGTGGATATCGGTGCGGGCGTAGTCGGCCAGCTTGAACGAATCACCCGGGTCGTTCTTGGCGCGCGCCGCACCCCAACGTGGGCGGGCGGCATGAAAGGCGTTGGGGTGCACCGGAATCACCGGGTGACCGGCGGCCAGCAGCCGGTCCACGACCAGGCCCCGGTTGGTCTCGATCGCCACCGGCAGCTCGCCGGGGTCACCATGGCAGGCCAGCTTCGCCAGCGCCCGAGCGATGCCTTCTTCGGTGTGAGGCAGCGCGAGCCGATCGATCCGGCCGCCGGCGGGGTCGATCACGGTCACATCGTGGGCGGTGTTTCCCCAGTCCCAGCCGACGAACAACGGTGGTCTCCTTCGAGGTCGATTCGTCACCTCGCCGGAAACGAGGGCCGCTGCCGGAAGCTCACTAATCGGCCCTCGGACGGGCATGTTCCTGACGCCGGTCGGCGGCCCTCGGCCCGGCGGGGCTGGCAGTACTCATCGTGGCCATCGAGTGGCTCGCGAACCGGGCCATGCACCCGCCGGGACCGAGAGGTCACAACCCTAACTCGTTGGGCTGCAGAAAGGATGGTGCCCTAGTGAGCGTCGCCAGCGTGACCAGGCCCAGGTGTGGTCGGCGGGGTGTTGGCGGGTGAGGACGAAGGCGATGAGCAGGCGGCGGATCTCCGGTAGCGTGAGGGCGATCATGCCTTCGTCAGGTTCGGAGAGTCCCCCTTTGCGGCAATGGTTTTCGATGCGGCCAGCCAGGCCAGGGCGAGCATCGAAAGGGTGATGTGGGCGTACCAGGCCCGCCAGGCGCGGACCTGGTAGTGATCGAGCCCTGCCTCGCCCTTGGCCTGCTGGAACGCTTCTTCCACGTGCCAGCGCGACCCCGCGGTCCAGGCCAGATCCACCAGGCGGGCGTTGGCCGGGCCGTAGCAGAGGTAGTAGGCGATCTCGGTGGGTTCGGCGATGCTGCGCCGGGCCAGCAGCCAGTGCCCGCGTCCGGTCTTCCACCTGCCGTCGATCTGGCGGCGTGCCCAGTCGTATTCGCGGGGTCCGTGCGCGCCGGCACCGACCGAGAGCCGCTGCCAGGTGCGGTCGGCGAACTCTGTGACCAGTTCGTCGGCGCGCGCGATCCGGTCGGCGCGGGTGTGCACCTGCTGGTCGCAGCGGGTGGCCAGCACGTAGAACACGTCGTGGTCTTCGCACCAGTCCCGCAGGTAACCGGCTTGTCCGTAGGCTTCGTCGGCGGTGAACCACCGAAACGGCACCCGCGCGGCCACCGCACGTTCGAGCATGGCGATCATCTGCCGCGGCTTGGTCGCGAACTCGACCTCGTCGGGGATCCCGGCGGCGCGGCAGCGGTCCCGATCGCTGGTCCACGACTGGGGAACATAGAGTTCCCGGTCGATCAGGGCGTGCCCGTGCCGGGACGCATACGCCAGGAACACCCCGATCTGGCAGTTCTCGGTACGACCGGCCGTACCGGAGTACTGGCGTTGCACGCCAGCGGATTTCACGCCCTTCTTCAGGAAACCCGTCTCGTCACCGGCCAGCACGGCCTCGGGGTCACCCAGGTGCTCGATCACGTAGTCACGCACATCGTCACGGACCGCGTCGACGTCCCAATCCGCCGCTCGTAGCAGCCGCTGCATCCCCTGCGGGCCCGTCTCACCGGCCCGCTCGGCCAGCGTCCACCCGTTCTTGCGCTCCAGCCCCGCCAACAATCCCGACACGTACTCCCGCGCCCGGACCCGCGGCTCCGACCGCGCGAACCGGACCCCGATCCGCGTCATCAACGAATCCAACTCGGCCACAACACGATCCAACACCACACAACAGATCTACCAGCACCAACTCACATAGGTGTCGTTGCAGTACTACCGCGACCCCGGGATCGAAAACCGAGCCGAGCGGTTCGGCATCCGGAACCCCTGCCGCGGTGACGGGTGGCACCGGTGTGGCAGGGAACAGGTAGTCGGGTCCTTCGGGGGTGGTGATGTCGGATTCGCCGGTGGGTGTGCGCCATTCGACCCGCCGGTCGGGGTGGTGGATGACGGTCCAGCCGTTGGCGTGGTTGTCGGCCAAGGTCTTGAGCCGGTGATGGCGACGACAGCGTGCCCCGAGGTTGGCCTCGGTGGTGCGGCCACCCTGTCCGGGGTTGGTGTGATCGAAACGGTCTTGGTGGTCGAGGTCGCTGGCGGCGGCGGGGACCTGGCAGCCAGGCGCGCGGCAGCTGCCGTCGATCGCACGCGCGCGTCGGGCGATACGAGCGCCGGGGCGGTAACGCAATTCGCCTGCGGTACCGGCTTTTTCGACACCGCCGGTCGTCGCAGGGGCGGATTCGGTCGCCGCTGGAGCGGATTCGGTGGTGGCTGTGGCGGTTTCGCCAGTGACGACTGCGGTCGCTGCGGTGGCGGTCGTGGTTTCGCCAGTGACGGCGGTCGCTGCGGTGGTGTCGGTGATGATTTCGAAGCGGGCATGCCGCGCGATTTGGCGGGCGAGGTCGGCGTCGATGGCCCCGAACCCGGCCAGCAGCGCCGGGTTGTCCTGCAACCCCGCCAGCGTTTCGGCCGAGACACCGACTTGCACGAGGGCTTTGCGCGGCACCGGGATCGGTTCGCTGGTGATGGCGCGTGGGCAGTCGTCGCGCCCGCATTGGCACACCAGCCGTCCTGTTCCGTCGGCGAGCGCGACGAGGGCGTCGGCGCGGCGTTGGTTGGTGGTGCGGGGGTCTTTGCCGCATACCTGGCTCAACGCCATCTCCCGCAGCCGTTCGAATACTGTTTGGCCGCCGGCGGCGGGCAGTACCGCGTCCACGACAGCGGTGCCGTTGTCGGCGGCGGTGACGGTCACATACCGGTCGGCTTCGGCGTCCTTGCGGCGCTCGGCTTGCCCTGCCGGGTCGACTTCCTTGATCCAGCGGTTGGCGGTGCGGCGCACGCGCGCGGGTTCGACCTTCTCCGCGTACGCGGCGACTTTGGCTTCGAGGGTGTCCAATACTCCGTCGGAGGCGTTGGTGAGTACTTTGCTGATCGCGCGGACGCGTGCGAGGTCGATGCGGCCGTCGGCGAAGGCGTCGCGGGTGGCGGGGTAGCGGTTTTGCAGCCCGAGTCCCAACTCGATCAGCTCATCAGCGCTGCGCTGTGAGCGCCGTTCGGCCTGATCCGCTACGGCGTCGCCCCGGATCACCCGCGCATCAAGGGCATCATCACCGCCCTGCACAAGGTCCTGGACAAGGATCAGGTGCGGCTGCTGGGCAATATCGACTACGGCGTCGACATCACCCTCGAGGACCTGCGGCAGTTCTACGACGCGGTCATCTTCTCCACCGGCGCCAATGCCGATCGCGCGCTGGAGGTTCCGGGCATCGACCTGGACGGCTCCTACGGCGCCGCGGACTTCGTGTCCTGGTACGACGGGCACCCGGACGTGCCGCGCAGCTGGCCGCTGGAGGCGGAGAAGGTCGCCGTGCTCGGCGTCGGCAATGTCGCCCTGGACGTGGCGCGCGTGCTGGCCAAGACCGGTGACGAGCTGCTGCCGACGGAGATCCCGCCGAACGTCTACGAGGGGCTCAAGCACAACAAGGCCCTCGAGGTGCACGTGTTCGGCCGCCGCGGTCCCGCGCAGGCCAAGTTCACGCCGTTGGAGCTGCGCGAGCTCGACCACTCGCCGACCATCGAGGTCATCGTCGATCCCGAGGACATCGACTACGACGAGGGCTCCGAGGCCGCGCGCCGGCACTCCAAGCAGGTCGACATGATCTGCAATACGTTGGAGCAGTGGGCCATTCGCGATGTCGGCGACCGCCCGCACAAGCTGTTCCTGCACTTCTTCGAGAACCCCGCCGAGATCCTGGGCGAGAACGGCAAGGTCGTGGGCCTGCGCACCGAGCGCACCCAGCTCGACGGCACCGGAAACTGCAAGGGCACCGGCGAATTCAAGGACTGGGACATCCAGGCCGTGTACCGCGCCGTGGGCTACCTGTCGCAGAACATCCCGGCCCTGCCCTTCGACGACCAGGCCGGCACCGTGCCCAACGAGGCCGGGCGCGTGCTGGTGAACGAGGACGCCGACGGCTCCGACCGCTACGAGCCCGCCACCTACGTGACCGGCTGGATCAAGCGCGGCCCGGTCGGTCTCATCGGCCACACCAAGGGCGACGCCAACGAGACCATCGCCTGCCTGCTCGACGACGCCGCGAACTTCGTGCCCGCCCCCAAGCCCGAGCCCGAGGCCGTCACCGAATTCCTCGAGGGCAAGGGCATCCCGTTCACCACCTGGGCCGGCTGGTACCGCCTCGACGCGCACGAGCGCGCGCTGGGCGAGCCGCAGGGCCGCGAGCGGGTCAAGGTCGTCGAGCGCGAGGACATGCTGGCCGCATCCGAACCCGACGTAGGGTCGTTTGCCGCCCTTCCATTTGCCTTTGGCGGCTTTGCGTTCCATGCCCGCGATGACGCGGTCGATGATGGTGTCGCGTTCGAATTGGGCGAACATGCCCAGCATCTGCACCAGCATGCGGCCCATGGGGGTGGAGGTGTCGAATGGTTCTGTGGCGGAGCGGAACACGACTTTGGCTCGGTCGAGTTCGTCGAGCAGGGTGACCAGGTCGCGCAGGTTGCGGGAGAAGCGATCGACCCGGTAGACCACCAGCACGTGGATGAGCCCGGCACGTGCGGCCTGCAACGCGCGTTGCAAGCCAGGCCGCTCGGTGCTTGCGCCGGAGGCGTCGTCGGTGAAGGACGTCGTGTGTCGCCAGCCGGGTTGGGAATTGATGTAGGAGTCCAGCCGGGCGTCCCGGGCTTCGATGGAGTAGGGCTGGTTGTCTTCAGTGGTGGAGCGGCGGGTGTAGGTGCCTACTCGCACGTCCTGTTCCCAGGCGGCCGTGTCGTAAGAGATACGCGGAGTTGAGGATTTCTTGCTGCCTGCCATGCTGCCGGTCCTTCCCATCGATATACGCTTCTCGCAACCTCTGATGTCCGAAACAGCCTGTGGCGAAACAGAATTCGGGCCCGGGGTTCTGTCGGGGATATCGCCGGTTCTATTGTCCCTCGATCGTTTTTCGAATGTATTGGTGTGGCGGGTATTTCGGTCGGGGTGTTTCATGCGGCGTTCCGTTCGCCGTTGTCGGTGTGGTGGCGGTGGGCCCATGCGGTGATGAGGTCGGCGAGGAGGGTGACGACGTGGTCGCACTGGGTGGTGGTGAGGGGTTCGGTGTCGATTCGGTCGATGTGCCAGCGTTGGTGGGCGCGGTCGCGGGCATGCCGCTTGGCGGCCTCGATGCCGGTCGGGGCATGGTTTCCGGGTTCGGGGCGTTCCATCGGGGCTCCTGTGGGGTGTTCGGCGTTTGGCGTGGCGTCACCCTGTACTGGCAGGCGAACCCGCGTTTATCCGCGTATGAGACCGGAATTGATGCAATTCCGTGTTCCGCAGTCAACGTTCGGCATCAATCACGAGGTCCCCTGGGTTCCGACATATGGCGGTGTCGCGCCTGTTATTGATCTGAAACGAATCGGTTGCGCTGCTTGATGTTTCGGTTGTGGGTGATGATCTTCGGGTGGACATGCGCAGGCTTTCCCCGGGGCAGCAGGAGGCGTTGAGGATGCGGGTGATGGGAGCGATCCCTAGTGCCGTGTCAGGCAACGTTCGTTAGGTAATCGGGTCGGCGGATCTTGGATCCGACGGCGAAGTCTCGGACGGGGCCGGCGTGTTGGTTGCGCCAGCGGACGTAGGTGCCGATCGCGTCGTCCTGTTCGTCGTGGCTGCGGTGGTCGGTGCCGTTGAGCGCGAAGTACCGCAACGCGGCGAACTCGCACTCGATCCGGTTCAGCCACGACGAATACGTGGGCAGGAAGACGAGCTCGACGGCGTTGTCCACGCACCACGCCCGGACTTCGGCACGTTTGTGGACCGAGTAGTTGTCGCAGATCAGATACAGTTTCTGGCCGGGCCACCGGGCCCGCAGGGATTTGAGGAAGGCCAGGAACTCGGTCCAGCGTTTCCGATCCCGGATCCGGTAGTACAGCTGCCCGGTGCGTAGGTCCAAGGCGCCGAACATGTGCCGGACACCCTGGGTGCGGCGGTAGGTCGCCCGCAGTCGGCGCGGCCGCCGGGCGGCGAACCAGCCTCGGCCGCTGCGGGGTTGGAGGTTCAGCGGTCCGAACTCATCCACGCAGATCACTCGTCCGTCGACGGGCGGGTGATCGTAGAGATCGAGCACCCGCGCCATCTTGGCCTGAAAGTCGGGGTCGTTGCTGGCCTTCCAGGTTTTCGTGGCCTGCCACGACACCCCACCGGTCTTGAGGATCTGGCGGACAGTCTCACGGCTGAGCTCGGCAATCTTGTTGATCCGCAATGCTTCCGCAAGTTTCGACAGGCTCCACGTCGAGAACGGCCATCCCAGGTCGCGGGGGCAGCACCGGGCGATCTGACAGATCCGATCACGCGTCGCCTGATCGGTCTTCGCCGGCCTGCCCCCGCTCCATTTTGGGTCCAGGGCGTCGAAACCCTTCTCGTTGAAGTCGTGGATCACTTGCCGCACATACGATTCCGACACTTGCATCAGCTTCGCGATGAACCCGACCGGCTGATGCTGCGCCGAGGCCATCACCACCACCGCCCGCCGCATCCGGATCGGCACCTTGCTGCGCCGCGCGATCTGGGCCAGCCTGCGGCCTTCCTCGGGCGTCACCGCTCTGACGAACACATCCGGCTTTCGAGCCACCGGCATCACCTCCACCACCGGCAGCATCACCGCTCACCCGCCGAGGATCAACCCGCCACTCCGGACAACGGTTTCAGCATCAACCTTCCCGGACGCGGCACTCGCTGTCGTTGACCATCGCGTGGTGGTGATCGCACACCAATGCCAGGTTGTCGAGGTCGGTGGGCCCGCCTTTGGCCCAATCGACGACGTGGTGGGCAGCGCACATCGCCGCTGGTGCGTCGCAGTCGGGATGGGTGCAGCCTTTGTCGCGGGCGATCAACGCCAGCCGTTGCCCGGGGGTGGCGAGTCGTTCGCGGCTACGCCCCAGGTAGAGCGGAACCCCGTCCCCATCCAACACCGCCAAGACCGGCTTGGACCCGGCGGCCATCTTCAACGCCTCGTTGATGGAGACGTGTCCGCCGGTGGCGGTGGTCGCGATCCCCGCACCCCGCTCGAGGTCGGCGAGGCTCATGGTGAGCGTGATCTGCACGGGCAGCCCGCGATGGCTGCCGAGCTTGTTCATGTCGACCCCGGCCTGCAGCAGCGCCAGCAGGGCGTCGTGGTTGCGCTGCCCGGCATCACGCCGGTCACGCCGCGCGGCCGCTTCCAACACAGCGGAGTCGACAACCGCGCCAGTGGCGGGACGGACCACGCCACCACCGGGGGCGGCAATGTCATGGGCGGCGTGGCCTTCGGCGGCAACACCCTGTCCGGCACGACCCTGGGCGGTGAAACCGTGGGCGGCACCACCTTCGGCCACCATGCCGTGGGCGACAGTCCCCTGGGCGGCAGCACCGTTAGCCGCTACGCCCCGGGCCGCGAGGCCCTGGCCGCCAACGCTCTGGGCGGCGCAACCCTGCGCGGCAACACCTTCGGCCACCACGCCGTGGGCGGTCACCACACTGGTGGCCGCAGCGCCGGTGTTCGCAATGTCGGTGGCCGCAGCACCGACACCGCCACCCGCGACCACCGCGTCGGCTACAGCCGGACCGGGCAGGGCGCAGACAGCAGCGCCGGACGCAGCGATGGAGCCGGGTGCAACGACAGCGCCGGGAGTGCGGGCAGCGCTGGAAGCACCAGGAACGCCGGGGCTTTCGGGATCGTCGGCGTTGCACATGCCCGGGCGAGCGAACTTCGCCAGCACCGCATCCAAGCACGCACGCAGCTCCGGAGTGATCCAGCCCTCCACCCACGACATGCCATCCACACCCGGGCGGCCGATCACCAAGCCGCGACGGCGGCGACGGTCGGCGCTAGTACTCCAGCCGGACTTCGTGATCGATGATGCTGCTGGTCGGGGGCGCCGGAAGTGGGGCGGCCACCGCATGATCAGGTTGTGTTTGTGTGGGACACAACTGAATTGGCGGTGGCCGCGCTCGACAGCGTAGCCGCTGCCCGGTGGCGGCAACAGTTCGACGAGTTCACCGGCATGCTCGGGCCGCGCTTCGCGCGGGTGGAGACTCGCCGGACCGCCGCACGGATGCTGACCGCGATGATGACGGAGTTGCCGAGCAAGAACTGCTGGACACTGGCCGAACAGGCCGGTGATCGGTCGCCGGACGCGATGCAGCATCTGCTCGCCTCGGCGGTGGTCGACGAGGACGGGCTGCGAGATGACCTGCGCGACTTTGTGATCGAGCATCTGGGCGAGGTCGACGCGACACTCGTGGTCGACGAAACCGGTGACATCAAGAAGGGCACCCACACCGTCGGGGTCCAACGCCAGTACACCGGCACGGCCGGACGGATCGAAAACAGCCAGGTCGCGGTCTATCTCACCTACGCCACGGCCGTCGGGCACGCCTTCCTCGACCGCGCCCTCTACCTGCCGAAATCGTGGACCACCGACCCGGCCCGCTGCCAGCGGGCGGGTATCCCGGACGAGGTGGGTTTCGCCACCAAACCCGCGCTGGCGAAACGGCTGATCCTCGATGCGCTCGATTCCGGTGTCCGGGCACCGTGGGTGACCGGCGATGAGGTCTACGGTGGTGACCCGAAACTGCGTGCGGCCCTCGAATCCCGCGGCACCGGTTATGTTTTCGCGGTCGCCTGCGATCACCGCGTCACCACGGCGACCGGCCGCGTCCGTGCCGATGTCCTCGCGAAGACCGTGCCGAAACGAGCCTGGCAGCCGCTCTCGGCCGGCGACGGGGCCAAAGGTCCCCGCGTCTACGACTGGGCCTGGATCCAGATCGGCGCCGAGAACGACAAAGCTGCTCCCGGGCAGCGCTGGCTGGTGGTCCGCCGCAACCAGCGCACCGGTGAACTGGCCTCGTGCCGTGAGCCTTTCCGGGTAGCGGCGTGTCGTGGTCAGGTGGTTCGGCGGTATTCGTGGTGCAGCAACACCAGAGCAGCCGCGACGATGGCACCGATACGCCAGGGGCACAGGCTGACTCGCCGCAACGCCTTGAACGTCGTCTTCAGCAGGGAGTTTCCCCGTTCCCCGAGGGCGCGTCGGCTGTTGTGTGCCTTGTTCGTTTCCCGCTGCGTGTCGGTGAGCCGGCCACCGGCCGGCTTCTTGACCGCGGTCGTGGCCACCGCGGCTTCGCCCTCGTAACCGAGGTCGGTCAGCACCGGCCTGTCGTCCGATACCCAATCGGCAAGGGCTGGAATGATTTCCGGGTGTGCGCGCAGCGCGGTGACGTCGTGCTCACGCCCCGGACGCACCGGCGAGGTCCAGATCGGCCACCCGTCGGGCACGGTCACCACCTGCACGTTCCCGCCATGGTGGTGATGTTTTCCCGACCACCACAAATCCACCCGCCGCGAGGGCTTGCCCTTCTGCGGTGTGGGTCCGGGCTCGCTGATTCGATCGGTCGCGATCAACGTGCCGTCCACAGAGATATGTTCGTGGCCAGCCATTTTCGCTGCCAGCAACGCGCTGTGCAGACTCGGGGCCTGCTCGGCGAGCGCGTCGATCACCTCGTGCAGATAGTCGTAGGCGGTGGTCCGCCCGATCGCATTGTCGAGGGCCAGCTGCTCGACCCGGATGCCGTCGACGAACCAGCGCAGCGCCAACACCGCCTGCGCCATGCAGGTCAGCGCCCGCCAGCGCGTCCCCTTGGCCTGGCGCACCTGCTCGAGCAGCCCCGTCACGAACTCGACAGTGGCCTCCGAGACCGCCAGCACCCCGGTATATGTCACACTCATCCTGCGCAGAGTCCTTATGAAGATGTGTTCTTGGTCGAACATCCTTTTACCAGGACTCTGCGCTCTTACATTGCCCAGCAACCACTTTCAGCGAGTCCACCGGTCACCCAGCACGCCCAGCCGCTACCCGGAAAGGCTCA